>JAEXMK010000055.1 GCA_023444445.1 Pseudomonadota bacterium
AAGCGCCTGCGGCTTCTCTTTTGTTTAAAGGCAGGACGACCATGGCGAAAGCTACAACAATCAAGATCAAGCTGCTGTCGACAGCCGACACCGGTACCTTCTACGTCACCACCAAGAACAGCCGTACCTTCACGGACAAGATGACGAAGACGAAGTACGACCCGGTTGTACGCAAGCACGTTGAATTCAAGGAAACCAAGATCAAGTAATTTCTTGATCGGTTTTCCGGCAAATAGCGCGCCCCATGGGCGCGTTTTTTGTTTGTGTCGAAGAAAACCGCCACCGCGCTCTCCGCACCCGGCGTCTCCCCCATCGTGGAAATATAGGTGCTGCCTCTCCGTAGATTGCGAATTTGCTGCCGCCACTAGCAAAGGACACCAGGAGGCATTCAAGACGCATTAGCCCACCGCCCGCGCTGTGAGCACAAAGATACCCGCAGGCACTCACGAAGGCTGCGTCGGGCAACACGCCCCTGTTCCGACACCGCATAACCCTGCGCAGAAATCGGCAGGAAGACCAGCGCTTCACAACACGCGCGCCATCGACAATGTGTTCTCGGGAAGAAGGCGGTCGGCCAACGATGTGATTACGGCACGAGGAACCGATTCGGACATCGTCAGCCGACCGACCCCACGATTCAGGAGATGCGGCGGACCTGAGCATCATGGGGCATTCAAACTACGCAATACCAGCCCCTGACGAGCGAAATCGAGACGGCAAAAACCGTCATCAATCCATCATCGCAAGACCGAAAAACCGCCGGACGAACTGTTACTCTCGATTGTGAGTGTGCGCAGAAGTAAAATAAAAATCAACAAATTCTTAAGCCAGAGATACATCCCCTGAGAAACATGGTTAAATATACCAAGCTGGCACACTATAGTTCCCTGAGAGCTAGAATTCAATTTATTTTTCAACTTGAACTCTATTGATGCCGCCCGAATTCATCCCTTCATTGCAAAGAGATAAAATACATCTGAGGTCAATGGTTTGCTGTATCGCGACATCCGCTGCGATGTGCGAATAACTATTTCGCCGGGATATGCGGGAGAACTGTGCAGACAGTCTTGATCAATTGGCCGCGGCCGTCTCAAGCCGCGGCAGCCACGACGCGGTTGCGGCCAGCGTGTTTCGCCTCGTAAAGCGCCCTGTCGGCCTGCTTCAATATCTCGTCCGGCGCACCGAAGGCGCCGCTGCTGGTGGCGATGCCGAGGGAGGCGGTGATGCTCAGTTCCGTGTCGATGGAACGCACATAAAAGGGCGTGTCCTCCACGATCGCCCGCAGGCGCTCAGCGACGCTTGCCGCAAGCTCCTTGGGCGTATCGGGCATGACGACGACGAACTCTTCTCCACCATAACGGCAGGCGAGATCCGCACCGCGCACTGTGCTGCGGATGCGCGCTGCGAACTCCCGCAGCACCTCATCCCCGACATCGTGACCATAGGTGTCATTGACCAGTTTGAAGCGGTCTATATCGGTCATGCAGATGGAGATCGGGCGGCCACGCACCGCGGCGCGGTCGAAAAGTATCTTCAGATGATTGTCGAGGTAACGGCGATTGTTGAGGCCCGTCAGCGCATCGACAATTGCAAGTTCCATCGTGTGCTGCAGATTGAGCCGCAGATGTTCATTATAGCGCTTGCGCCTGATCTGCGTCAGCGAACGGGCGACAAGTTCATTCGGATCGATCGGACGAAGAATATAGTCGTTCACCCCCAGATCGAGCGCACGCGCCACCAGCTCGTCCGCCCCCTGCTCCGCCACCAGAAGCAACGGCAGAAAACGGGTGCGCTCCAGCGAGCGAAACTGCGAACACAGCCTCAGCGGATCGTAGTCCTCGAAATTGGAATTGACGATAACGAGTTCGAAGGGGCTGCTCGCCGCCTTGAGCAAGGCCGCCTGCGGCTCCGTGACGGCATCGACCTCCGCAACCGGCTTCAGCGCCCGGATGATGCGTTCCTGCGAGCTGGCGCGGCCATCCGCAACCAGCACGCGGCCCGGCGTCTGCATCAGGCCATCGCTGCGCAGCATCTCCTCGATACCGATCTGCCGGGCGGTTTCCGCACGCAGCCGCAGCTCGTCACTGACGGCTTTCAGACGGACCAGGCTTTTGACACGGGCAATCAGCTGAAGATCATTGACCGGTTTGGTCAGAAAATCGTCGGCGCCGGCCTTGAGGCCACGCACGCGGTCAGACGGTTGATCGAGTGCGGTGACCATGACAACAGGAATATGGGCGGTATTCGGATTAGCCTTCAGCCGTTCGCAGACCTCGAAACCATCCATGCCCGGCATCATGATATCGAGCAGGATGATATCGATCTGCTCCTCATCACAGATCGCTAGCGCCTTGAAACCATCCTCAGCGGTGACGACATCGAAATATTCCGCCAGAAGACGGGCTTCCAGAAGCTTCACATTGGCTGGAATGTCGTCAACAACCAGAACTCTCGCCGTCATAACCGTTCCCCAGTCGCCTTACGCATCGCCCAGATAAGTCTTGATGACTTCGATGAATTTCGGGACGGAAATCGGCTTCGAGACATAGGCTTCGCATCCACCCTGGCGAATACGCTCCTCATCACCCTTCATGGCAAATGCAGTAACCGCGATGACGGGAATGACGTGCAGTTCGTCATCCTCCTTCAGCCATTTGGTCACCTCCAGCCCCGAAACCTCCGGCAGCTGGATATCCATGAGGATGAGGTCGGGGCGGTGTTTGCGGGCAAGATCGAGCGCCTCCATGCCGTTGCGCGTCTGAATCGTCGTATAACCAGACGCCTCGATCAGGTCGCGAAAGAGCTTCATGTTCAGCTCGTTGTCTTCGACTATCATGACCTGCTTGGGCATGGTGGGCAGTCCCCGTTTCGCTTTGAAACCTTCATCCAGACATATAGGTTGCCAGAGAACCGATTCCATCGTCCATTCTTTGCGCAAGACTAGAGGGATTTGGTTTCAAAATAGGTAACTTCGGGGAAGAAATGATGCGCGATACAAAAAACAAAGGCAATGCCGGCCAGGATCCGCAAGAAACGGCAGCCGCCATACTTGGCTGGCTGGCAAACGAACCGGACATGCTGGCGCGTTTCCTCGCCTTGAGCGGGTTACAGGCCAATATGTTGCGCCAGGCCGTCAATGATCCCGGCTTTTTGGCGGGGTTGACGGATTTCCTGATGAGCCACGAGCCGGACCTGATGGCCTTCTGTGCCGCCACCGATACAGCCCCCGAAACTGTGGCCGCCGCCTGGCACCATTTTTCCGGGCCGGGGCTGGATTCAGGTGTGTATTGACGAGACGCCCCTTGAGCGACCATCGCAGGCGGAGTATGTTCGGCAACGTTCTGGTTTTGTTTTCGGCCCATGTCCACGTCGCACCGCTATGATCCCGGTTTTTGCCGTGACTGTCTGGCTGGCCAGCCAGAAGGGTTGAGGCGTTGCCGCGCCTGTGGCAGCCCGCGTCTCCTCTATCATTCCGAACTTTATGATCTGAGCATCGCTCATATCGATTGTGACGCCTTTTATGCCTCGGTCGAAAAGCGCGACAATCCGGAACTTGCCGACAAGCCCGTCATCGTCGGCGGTGGCAAGCGCGGGGTTGTCTCCACTGCCTGTTATATCGCCCGCATCCACGGCGTGCGCTCCGCCATGCCCATGTTCAAGGCGCTGGAGGCCTGCCCCGATGCTATCGTCATCAAGCCAGACATGGAAAAATACAGCCGTGTCGGCCGTGAAATCCGGACCATGATGCAGGAATTGACGCCGCTCGTGCAGCCGCTTTCCATCGACGAGGCGTTTCTTGATCTTTCCGGCACCGAGAAGCTGCATCACGACCCGCCAGCGCGCGTGCTGGCGAAATTCGCCCGGCGCGTGGAAAAAGAAGTCGGGGTGACCGTTTCTGCGGGGCTTTCCTATTGCAAATTTCTCGCCAAAGTCGCCTCCGAGCTACAAAAACCGCGCGGCTTTTCGGTTGTCGGTGAAGCGGAGGCGTTGTCCTTTCTGGCGGCGCGCCCGGTCACGACCATCTGGGGCGTGGGAAAGGCCTTTGCAGCGACGCTGGAGGCGGATGGCATCCGCATGATCGCGCAATTGCAGGAGATGGAAGAGAGCGAACTGATGCGCCGTTACGGCGTGATGGGGCAGCGGCTGTTCCGGCTTTCACTCGGCATTGACGAGCGGCATGTGCATAATAACGATCCGGCCAAAAGCGTATCGTCCGAAACCACTTTCTTCAACGATATTTCCCGTCATGAGGAGCTCGTTTCAATCCTGCGATCGCTCTCCGAAAAAGTAGCCTGGCGGCTGAAGAAGAACGGTATTGCCGGACACACCGTGGTGCTGAAGATGAAGACGGCCGATTTCAAGACCCGCACGCGCAACCGCAGGCTGGATGACCCCACGCAGCTTGCCGACCGTATATTTCGCACCGGCCTTGCGCTGCTGGAGAAAGAAACCGACGGCACCAAATTCCGCCTCATCGGCATTGGCGTCAGCGATCTGCGCGATGCCGGTCTCGCCGATCCTCCCGATCTCGTTGACAGGCAGGCCACGCGGCGGGCGGCGGCTGAAGCGGCGATGGACAAGCTGCGCAACAAGTTCGGCAAGGGCAGCGTCGAGACCGGCTACACCTTTGGCACCCGCAAATAAAAGCCTCAAACCAACCCTGCAGAACCTGTCCAGCCCCGTCCCCCATCACCCGTGTGCAATGTATTTTAGATTTTACACAAATTAGTGATGTTGCACCTGCAGCTTCCTTAAACTTCATTAAACTTCGCATGGTTGAGTGAGGGAAGTTTTGTGCATGTGGTGTATTGCGTCATGTCCCTTCGCCTCAGTCTTCTGACCGGCATGCTGTCGGTCAGCATTTTTGCCTTTCCGGCGCTTGCCGCCGACAGCCGGTCGCTGCAGATCCTGGTGTCCAAAAGCGACCAGTCGCTCTCGCTTTATGAAAATGGCGAGATCATCGCTACCTCGAAGGTCTCCACCGGCAAGGCCGGGCACGAGACGCCGAGTGGCATCTTCTCCATTCTGGAAAAACGAAAATACCACGAGTCGAATATCTATTCGGCCGCACCCATGCCCTTCATGCAACGCCTGACGTGGTCCGGCATTGCGCTGCATGAGGGCAAGGTGCCGAACTATCCAGCTTCCCATGGCTGCGTGCGCCTGCCTTCGAAATTTGCGAAGTCACTCTTCAGTGATACGCAGGCCGGTGTCCACGTGATCATCACCGATCGCCCCGTTTCCCTGCGTTTCGTGCAGCATCCAGCGCTGTTTACGCCACGCGACGACGCCGATGACGGCAAGCTGCTACTGTCGGATGTGGAACTGCGCCCGGCGACCTTCGATGCGGCATTGGGTACAGTCGAGGTTGCCGTCAATGAAAAGACCCAGTCCCTCAAACCGGTGGCAAAAGCAAAGGCTTCCTCGCCGCTGCGCATTCTCATTACACGTCGCGGCGAGCGGGAAAAGGTGATGGATATCCAGACCGTGCTGACCCGCCTCGGCTTCGACGCCGGTTCTGCCGATGGTTTCGCCGGCGAAATGACGGTAAGCGCCATTAACGGGTTCAAGCGGTGGAAAGGGCTGAAAACCACCGGCCCGCTTCTAACCGACGCTTTTGTGACGGCGCTTTACGCATCTGCCGGTGAAGATCATCCGCCAAATGGCCAAATCATGGTGCGGCAGGATTTCAAACCGCTGTTTGAAGCCGCCATCGACATCAGAGACCCGGAAGTGGCGCTTGGAACCCACTTCTTCGAGGCCGTTTCCGTGGATCGCGCTGCCGGAACGGCTGAATGGAACGGCGTGACGCTTGAAAATCACCTGCCCGCAGCTGCCCGCAAGCGACTCGGAATCACCGATGTCGAGGCCCCCGGCGGTTTCGACCAGTTGAGCGCTGTACTCGGCCGCCTGGAAATCCCCGCGGAGATACGCAAGCGCATCGAACAGGAGCTTTCAAGCGGAAGCTCGATCACCGTTTCCGACCTCAGTCACCAGATGGAGACAGGTGTGGGAACGGACTTCATCACCGTCACGAAGGAAGGACCGGTGTAAGGGCTTTTACCCTACACCAGTTCCACATCAACGACACCGGGTGCGGACCGCAGCGCAGCGGCGATCTCAGGTGAAATGCGGTATTTCTCCGTCAGCTCCACCTCGATCTCACGGCTGCCCTCGTCCTTGATGACGATGAAATAGACCGATCCGTCGCCCTTTGTGTTGAGGTGGCGGGCAACGGTCTTCAGCGGGCCGGAATCGCGGACATAAACACGAAGCGCCTTCTGCATCTGCACGGATTTCTCCTCCAGAGACTGGGCCGTCTGGATACGCAGGCCGATGCCTTCCGGTCGCTCTTCCGCCTGTACCGTGATGACCAGCGATTTGCCGACCTCAAGCAGATCGCGGAACTGGCCGAGCCCCTCGGAAAACAGCACGGCCTCATATTGCCCTGAAGCATCCGAGAAGGTGACGATGCCCATCTTGTTGCCGGTGCGGGTCTTGCGCTCCTGCTTGCCGGTCACCGTGCCGGCCAGACGCCCGGCGGTTGCCCCCTGCTTCACCGCCGCGGAAAAATCGGCGAAATTCTGCACCCGCAACTTTTCCAATATGGGACGGTAGGTATCGAGCGGATGGGCGGTGAGGTAAAAACCCAGCACCTGATATTCGCGCAGCAGCTTTTCCGAAGCGAGCCACGGCTGGAAAGCCGGCAGGACAAGCTTTTCCGGGCCGTTGCCGCCGCCGGAGCCAAACATGTCCGACTGGCCGATGGTGCGGTTGTTCTGGGCCATCTGGGCATAACCGATGATGCGGTCCAGCCCGCCAATCAGTTCGGCGCGGTCTCGGCCGAAACAATCGAAAGCACCTGCATTGATGAGGCTTTCCAGAACGCGGCGGTTGATCTGCTTGGGGTCGATGCGCAGGCAGAAATCCTCAAGGCTTGTGAACGGCTTGCCATCGCGAACCTGGACGATGTGTTCCACCGCCCCCTCGCCCACACCCTTGATGGCGGCCAGCGAATAATAGATGCGGTTTTCGCCCGTCTCGAACTGGCGGAAAGACGTCTGTACCGAAGGTGCGACGACCTCAATCCCAAGGCGGCTGGCATCCTGGCGGAAATCGTTGAGCTTTTCCGTATTGGCCATATCGAGCGTCATCGAGGCCGCGAGGAACTCCACCGGATAATGCGCCTTCATATAGGCGGTCTGGTAGGACACGATGGCGTAAGCGGCGGCATGGCTCTTGTTGAAGCCGTAATTGGCGAATTTCGCCAGAAGATCGAAGATGGTGTCGGCCTGCGGTTTCGACACGCCGTTCTTGATGGCACCATCAACAAAACGCTCGCGCTGCTGGTCCATTTCCTCCTTGATCTTCTTGCCCATGGCGCGACGCAGAAGATCGGCTTCGCCGAGCGAATAACCCGACAGAACCTGGGCGATCTGCATCACCTGTTCCTGATAGACGATAACGCCCTGCGTTTCCTTGAGCAGATGGTCGATGGTCGGATGGATCGATTCCAGCTCCTCCTCGCCATGTTTGCGGGCGTTATAAACCGGGATGTTTTCCATCGGGCCGGGGCGGTAAAGCGCCACCAGCGCGATGATGTCCTCGATGCAGTCCGGCCGCATACCGATCAGCGCTTTGCGCATGCCGGCACTTTCCACCTGGAACACGCCGATGGTCTCGCCACGCGACAACATCTCGTAGGTTTTCGTGTCATCCAGCGGAATGGCGGAAAGATCGACCTTGATGCCGCGTTTGGCGACAAAGTCCACGGCGACTTTCAGCACCGTCAGCGTCTTCAGGCCAAGGAAGTCGAATTTGACGAGGCCGGCGCTTTCGACCCATTTCATGTTGAACTGGGTGACCGGCATATCGGATCGCGGATCGCGATACATCGGTACAAGCTTTGACAGCGGCCGGTCACCGATGACGATACCGGCGGCATGGGTGGAGGCGTGGCGGTAAAGCCCCTCGATCTTCTGGGCGATATCCAGCAGCCGGGCGACCACCGGTTCTTTGTCCGCCTCTTCCTGCAATCGTGGCTCTTCCTCGATAGCCTTCGAAAGCGGCGTCGGGTTGGCCGGGTTGTTGGGCACCAGCTTGCAGATCTTGTCCACCTGCCCATAGGGCATTTCCAGCACACGGCCGACGTCGCGCAAGGCCGCGCGCGCCTGCAGCGAACCGAAGGTGATGATCTGCGCCACCTGCTCGCGGCCATATTTGGCCTGGACATAGCGGATCACTTCTTCGCGGCGATCCTGACAGAAGTCGATATCGAAGTCGGGCATCGAAACGCGTTCGGGATTGAGAAAGCGTTCGAACAGCAACGAAAAACGCAGCGGGTCGACGTCGGTAATGGTCAGCGCGTAAGCGACCAGCGAGCCCGCACCTGACCCGCGCCCCGGGCCGACCGGAATATCATGCTGCTTCGCCCATTTGATGAAGTCGGCAACGATCAGGAAGTAACCGGGAAACTTCATGCGCGAGATGACGCCGAGTTCGAAATCCAGCCTGTCACGATACTCCTGCTCCGTATAACCCGGCGCCATGCCGAGCGTGGCGAGCCGCTGATCCAGCCCCTCCACCGCCTGACGGCGCAGTTCCTCCGTCTCGGCGCGCTCGGCCGCTTCCGGGTCGTCGCTGGCGCCGGTGAAACGTGGCAGGATGGGTCCACGTTTTTTCAGAACATAGGAGCATCGCAGAGCAATCTCGACCGTATTCTCCAGCGCCTCGGGAAGATCGGCAAACAGCGCCGTCATCTCAGCACGGCTCTTGAGGTAGTGATCAGGCGTCAGCCGGAAGCGGCTGTCGTCCGAGACGATGGCATTGTGGGCCACGGCCATCAGCGCATCATGGGCCTCATAATCAGCCTTCGACGGGAAGAAGGCTTCGTTGGTCGCAACCAGCGGGATATCGTGCTCATAGGCAAGGCCGATCATGCGCCGCTCGTGCGAACGATCATAACCTGACTGGCGCTGCAACTCGATATAGAGGCTGTCACCGAAGAGTGACTTCAGCGCCAGAAGTCGCTCTCTGGCCTGCGCGGTGTGGCCGTCCTTCAGAGCCATATCCACTGGCCCGCCCGAAGCGCCAGTCAATGCGATGAGCCCCGCATTGGAGGATTCTTCCAGCCACGCGCGGGTTATATGCACCGCGTGACCACTGCCCTCGCCGTCGAGATATGCGCGACTGACAAGATCGACCAGCCGCTCGTATCCTTCCGCATTGGCGGCGAGAAGGACGATGGCGGGGAGTTTCTGGAGATGGCTATTATGGCTGCGCCGGTCATCCGCCGCATCCTGCATATCAATGGACAATTGGCAGCCAATGATCGGCTGCAGTCCCTCGTCGCGGGCCTTTTCGGAAAACTCCAGCGCCACGAAAAGATTATTGGTATCAGTGATGGCAATGGCCGGTTGACCGTCAGCGACGGCCTTGGCCATGATTTTCTTGAGCGGCAAGGCCCCCTCAAGAAGGGAATAGGCGGAGTGAACCCGAAGGTGGACGAAACCGGGAGTTTTCACGGTGTCGCCAGAGCTCTCTCCATGCACAACCATATCGCCCATGTCATCATCCTGTCATTCTGAATCACGGGGGCGATTTTCCGATTTCCGGCGCTCAATGTCCACCGCCTTGCGATGTCCATACAGGCTTCTGCGCCGGTGTCTTCTTCACAGGGCGGTGAGGATCACCGAAAAGCTGGCGACGAAGACAGCGATGGAGGTGAAAGCGGCAACGTCACGGATGAAATCAGTCATTGTTCTCTCCTTACTCGTTATGTTCTAAATTTGTTCTCATTTTGTTCGTTTGTCAACAGGGTTCTACAGATATTCCTATTGCTAATGTACGAGAATCGCCTTCGGTTCCGCCGGAGAGAACGGCAAGCCGCTGACTCCAAAGCGAAAAACCCGGAGGCGAAAGCGCCTCCGGGTTTGGAGAAAAAACATTCAAGGCAGAGGTGCTTTACAGAGGAACTACCAAACGGATTGACTGCAAGCCCGTGGCTACCCGTTCTCGTTCCTTTGCAGCAACGACCGGCATACTCGTTTCGGGGAGCAATGATGCGCGGGAATCGGCCCCGCGCGCAGTCATCGTTGTCAGAAATCGACGATCTTGCCGTCGGCGAGCGTCACGCGCCGATCCATGCGGGCGGCGAGTTCATGATTGTGAGTGGCGATCAGCGCCGCGAGGCCGGATTGGCGCACCAGTGCCTCGAGCGCATCGAATACGTAATGCGCGGTTTCCGGATCGAGATTGCCGGTCGGCTCGTCGGCGAGCAGCAGGAGCGGCGCGTTGGCGACGGCGCGGGCAATTGCGACACGCTGTTGTTCACCACCGGAGAGTTCTGCCGGACGGTGTTCGCCGCGATGGCCTACCCGCATATAGTCGAGCAGAGCGCTTGCACGCTTGCGGGCCTCCGCCTGGGTGAGACCAGCGATGAGCTGCGGCATCATCACATTTTCCACCGCCGAAAATTCCGGCAGAAGGTGGTGGAACTGATAGACGAAACCGATATCGCTGCGGCGGATTGCGGTGCGCGCTTCATCCGGCAGGCCATTGCAGGGCGCGCCGTTGATGAAGACTTCACCCGCATCGGGATGCTCCAGGAGCCCCGCCAGATGCAAAAGCGTCGATTTGCCGGTGCCCGAAGGAGCGACCAGCGCCACCATCTCACCGCTCCTCAACTCAAAATCGGCCTTGCGCAGAATGGAAAGCGATGTCTCGCCCTGACCGTAGGTTCTCTCGACACCGGTAAGCCGCAGCACTGTTTTTTTTGCCATATTGCGAAGCGGTCCTTATTCGTAACGCAGGGCCTGCACCGGATCGAGCTTGGAAGCCCGCCATGCTGGAAAGATCGTTGCCAGGAAAGAGAGCGTCAGCGCCATGATGACAACGGAAATCGTCTCGCTGATATCCATTTCTGCCGGTAGCTGGCTCAGGAAATAAAGCTGCGGGTCAAACAGAACCGTGCCTGATATCCAGGAGAAGAACTGCCGAATGGATTCCACGTTGAGGCAGACGATGACGCCAAGCGCCACCCCGGCAAAGGTGCCGACCATGCCGATGGCCGCCCCGGTCATGAAGAAGATGCGCATCACTGCACCAGAGCTTGCACCCATGGTGCGCAGAATGGCGATATCGCTGCCCTTGTCCTTCACCAGCATGATGAGGCCGGAAATGATGTTCAAGGCCGCCACCAGAACGATGAGGGTGAGGATCATGAACATAACGTTTCTTTCCACCTGAAGGGCGGAGAAGAAGGTCTGGTTCCGTTGCCTCCAGTCGGTGATATAGACCTGCCTTTCGGCGGCCTGCTCCACCAGCGGACGGATGCCATCGACATCATCCGGACGGCTGACGTAAAGCTCGATCGATTGCACGATGCCATCGGCATTGAAATAAAGCTGCGCCTCTGAGAGCGGCATATAGATCATCGAGGCGTCGTATTCGGACATGCCGATTTCGAAGACACCAGAGATCTTGTAGGATTTGACACGCGGATTGACGCCCATCGGCGTCACGTCTCCCTCCGGAGAAATCAGCGTGATATCGTCGCCGGCCGTCACGCCCAGCTGGGCGGCGAGCCTGGAGCCGACAAGGACGCCATCACCGGCCATGAAGCCAACGAGGTCACCAGTCTTGATGTTGGTCGCGACTTCCTTGACCTTGTCGATGTCTTCCTGGCGCACACCGCGCACCAGCGCACCGGAGCCCGCGCCGCCGCGGCCAGAGGCAAGCGTCTGGCCCTCCACCAGTGGCAGGGCCATGGTAACGCCGGGAACGGCAGCGAATTTCTTGGCCAGCTCATCATAATTGTTGAAGGGCTGGTCGATCGGCTGCACAATCATGTGACCGTTGATGCCGAGAATGCGGGAGATCAGTTCGGTGCGGAAGCCATTCATGACGGCCATGACGATGATGAGCGTTGCTACGCCCAGCATGATGCCTACAAAAGAAAAGCCGGCGATGACGGAAATAAAGGCTTCCTTGCGCCGCGAGCGTAGATAACGCCAGGCCACCATACGTTCAAAAGCGGAAAACGGCCGGGCGGTCTTTGCCCCGGCGGAAACAGCCGCACCTTTTTCAGCTTCGGCTTGTGCCATGTCGTCTCCCTGATCTCAAACTGCAAGGCCGGTCTTTTCCTAAAACCGGCCTCTCTTTCTGCGACTGCGCCACGAAACCGGAGCGGACTTCGGATGAAGCCGCTCTGCTTTCCGCTCGCTTAGCCGAGCACCCTGTTCATCGCTGCTTCGACGGTGACGGTTTCCCGTTCGCCGGTCTTGCGATCCTTCACTTCGACTTCGCCATTTGCCGCCGAACGCGGACCGACGATGATCTGCAGCGGCACGCCAATCAGATCGGCCGTGGCGAATTTCTGGCCTGCACGGTCGTCCGTATCGTCGTAGAGAACATCCTTGCCGGCATTGGAGAGCTGGTAATACAGCTTTTCACAAGCCGCATCGCAGGCTGCATCTCCAGCCTTCATGTTGATGATCACGACGTCGAAAGGAGCGACCGAAGCCGGCCAGATGATTCCGTTCTCGTCATGCGATGCTTCAATGATGGCGGGAACAAGGCGCGTGGGCCCGATGCCATAGGAACCCATGTGGACAGGGTGTTCCTTACCGTCCTTGCCTTGCACTTTCGCGCCCATCGGCTCGGAATATTTCGTGCCGAAATAGAAGATGTGGCCGACTTCGATGCCGCGTGCCGAAAGGCGCTCGCCTTCGGGAATAGCGTCATAGGCGGCTTCATCGTGCATTTCAGAGGTGGCGGCGTAATCCGCCGTCCATTCGTCGAACACGCCCTGCAACGCTGCAACATCGTCGAAGTCGGTGCTTTCAGTGGGAATGGCGCGGTCCAGGAAGCTCTTGTGGCAGAAGACTTCGGATTCGCCGGTGTCAGCCAGAATGATGAATTCATGGCTGTGGTTGCCGCCGATCGGGCCGGTATCGGCGCGCATGGGAATGGCACGAAGGCCAAGCCGTTCGAATGTGCGCAGATATGCCACGAACATCTTGTTGTAGGAATGGATCGCGTCTTCCTTCGTAAGGTCAAAGGAATAAGCGTCCTTCATCAGGAATTCGCGCGAGCGCATGGTGCCGAAGCGCGGACGCACCTCGTCGCGGAACTTCAGCTGGATATGATAGAGGTTCAGCGGCAGGTTCTTGTAGGACTTCACATAGGACCGGAAGATATCTGTGATCATCTCCTCGTTGGTGGGCCCATAGAGCATCTGACGATCCTGGCGGTCCTTGATGCGCAGCATTTCCTTGCCGTAGTCGTCGTAACGACCGCTTTCCTGCCAGAGTTCGGCCGATTGCAGGGTCGGCATCACGAGCTCGATCGCGCCGGAGCGGTTCTGCTCCTCGCGGATGATCTTGTTGACCTTATCAAGCACACGCTTGCCAAGCGGCAGCCAGGAATAAATGCCAGCCGACTGCTGCCGGATCATGCCGGCGCGCAGCATGAGGCGATGAGAGACAATCTCGGCTTCCTTGGGATTTTCCTTCAGGATGGGCAGGAAATAACGGCTAAGACGCATGACGGCTTCCATTGATGCGGACGACAGCGCGTGAAGCGCGGGAATCGCCCCGAATAGAGGGATATTGGCGCCGGATATAGCGGTTTCCGGGCCGGATGAAAACCCGCCATGAAAAGTACGATAAAGGCCATTTCAAGGTATTTCCGAGATAGCTAATTCGCGTCAAAACGCTTTGATCGGAATATTATTCTGGATCCGGTGCGACAAATTGCACCACAGAGAATTTTTTGCCGACTGTAACAAATATGCAAAAAATGAGATGACAAGCATGGGGCTTTGGGCTAGCTTTAGCTTACAAAAGAGGCAGGAAGTTTAAATTCTTGTCATTTTCGCGGTCAGTCTTGGGAGGATCAGATCTTAGGCGCGCTCGTCGCTGCCCCGGCAACGGTTACAGATCACGCGAAACCTGGAAAACAAGGCTGAAAGGCCTTGTTTTTTTTTGCTTATTCATACGCCTCTACTCCCCGCCGTCATTTGGGTACAATTACGGCGGTGAATCAGGCGCCCGGCAGGCTTCTGCTGTGTGCACGATAGATATGACATCCATATGACAGGGCATCCGACGCATTCACGGCAGATTGCCCTCTGCGTAGGCAGATGCCTCGGCTAGCCCATAGCTTGAAAACGCAGAAGCAAGTGACAGCGCCCGCACCCTTTTTAGTCGAAAACGGGAATAATTCTTGGCAAGTCATCGAGGCTGACGCCAAACCACCAGCTTCCGCCATACCATGTTCCGCAGATCAGGGCAGAAATCAGCGTCGTCCATAACACGATCCGTCCGCCCTTGAAGCTGGATGGCGCGCTGGCAACCGTCCCTAGCGCCACATCGCCTTCATCGTCCTGGGTGCGCAGGCCAATCGGCAGCACGATGAAAAGCACCGTCCACCAAACGATGAAATAGACTGCGAAGACCGAAAGAAGCGGCATGTGATCCTCCTGCGCAATGCGATTCTTGTAACGCATTCATCCGCAAACCGGAATCATTTCTCCGCAAGAAAGCCTAAAAGAAAATTGAGAAGGGCCGCGCTCTCCGGCACGGCCCTGACATCAATGCAGAAGAAACTAACTCGCGGCTGATTTGCCGAGAGCCCCGGCTCAGACCTTTGTCACAAAAACGGTCACGATCGGCTTTTTGCCCCAGCTCTGATTGGCGGCGGCGCGCACGGCGCGGCGCACGGCTTCACGCAGCAGTTCCAGATCCTTGCGGCGGGCGCGCGGAATGCTTTCGACAGCGCCGAGCACGGCGTCATAAAGCGTGTCCTCCATCGCCTCGTCCTCATCATCGAATTCCGGCAGGCCGAAAGGCACGACATCGGGGTCGCCAAGGAAGTCATAACGGCTGTCCAGCACGACGTTGACGGCCACATGGCCGGCGAAGGACAGCTTGCGGCGGTTGCTGATGCCCATCTCGTCCATGTCACCGACGAGATTGCCGTCCTTGAAGACGCGGCCATGCGGCACATCATCGATCACCTCGGCCGGACCGGGTGCCAGGCGCAGAACATTGCCATTGCGCACCTTCGGCACCTGGGAAATACCAGCCTGTTCGGCGAGCTCCTTCTGCGCCACCAGATGCGCAGCCTCGCCGTGGACGGGCACGACGATCTGCGGCTTCGTCCATTCATACATCCTTAGAAGCTCGTTACGACGCGGATGGCCGGAAACGTGTACCAGCGCCTCATTGTCGGTGACGATGTGGACGCCCTGTTCGATAAGGCCGTTCTTGATATCGATGATCGCCTTTTCGTTACCGGGAATGGCGCGTGACGAAAACACCACCGTGTCGCCGGAGGCGAGCGCCACATTGCGCATCTCATCGCGGGAAAGCTTGGCGAGTGCTGCGCGCGGTTCGCCCTGCGAGCCGGTCAGGATTAGGACCACACGATCACGCGGAATATAGCCGAATTCATCTTCAGCGAGGAACGGCTTGATGCCTTCCATGATGCCGAGATCCTGCGAGACGTTGACGACGCGCTTCAGCGACGAGCCAAGCAGTAGCACCTCGCGACCGGCAGCTTCCGCCGCCTGCGCGATCGAGCGGATGCGCCCGACATTCGAGGAGAAGGTGGTGACGGCCACGCGTCCCTCGGCATTTTCGATGATCTGGCGCAGACCTTCCGAAACCTCATGCTCGGAGGGCGACACGCCGTCGCGCACGGAGTTCGTGCTGTCGCACATCAGTGCCAGCACGCCCTCTTCACCGATGGCGCGAAACCGGGCTTCATCCGTCAACGGCCCAAGAGACGGCGCTTCGTCGATCTTCCAGTCACCGGTGTGGATGACATTGCCGAGCGGTGTGCGGATGACCAGCGACATCGGCTCCGGTATGGAGTGGTTGACGCCAACGGCTTCGATTTCGAAGGGGCCGACGTTGATACGGTCGCCAGCCTTGAAGATCGTCACCGGAATTTCGGCGCGCGTGCCTTCATAGGCGCGCTTCGCCTCCAGCATGCCGGCCGTGAATGGCGAGGCATAGACAGGCACATTGAGGCCGGGCCAGAGATCGTTCAGTGCGCCATAATGGTCTTCATGGGCGTGGGTGATGATGATGCCCTTGAGGTTCTTTTTCTGCTCGGCGATGTAACTGATGTCGGGCAGCACGAGATCGACACCAGGAAGATCGGGACCGGCAAAGGTCACGCCGCAATCCACCATGATCCATTCGCGCTTGCTTGCCGGCCCGTAGCCGTAAAGCGCCAGATTCATGCCGATTTCACCCACGCCGCCAAGCGGCACAAAAACCAGTTCGTCCTGTTGAGCCATTGTTTTTCTTATCCATTCACGAAAGCGCGCAGGCAACGGCAATTGGCCTTGCCCGCCACTCTCTCTAGCATCGGACCTGTTGAACCATCTGATAGACCGGGCCGATGCGGAACCGGTTTGTCACCCTGCATTTCATGAGCCGCAGGAAAGCTCCAACCTCTGGGACCGGGTTCGGCGCGGGTTTTTTACCCGCACCGTGCACCTCATCCGAAAAACACGTCGCCTGCAGCGATGGAGCGTCTTGCGCCCTCGTCCTCGTCCAGCAGCAGATAACCATTATCATCAATTCCGACAAAACGCCCGCCGATCGAACGATCCGGGAAATTCACGGTGATATGTTCGCCAATTCCACAGGCCGCTGCCCGCCAGCTGGCGATGATGGCGGATATGCCCCTGCCCTCATCCCATTCGCGCAGAACCTCGGCCGTCTCACGGAAGAGGTGGGCAAACAGTTCCTCGGGTGAGCAAGATGCACCATGTTCTGACAGCATCGTAACGGGATAAAGCGGATTGTCTGGCTTGTGGGCGATATTGATACCAATGCCGATGACGATGGCGCGCCGGCCGTCAGGCAAAAGCTCCGCTTCCATCAGAATGCCGCAGGTCTTGCGGCGGCCGATCAGCACATCGTTCGGCCATTTGATTTCAAGCGCTTCGCCGCCCGGCGGCAGCACCGCGCGAATGGCGCGATAGACCGCGAGCGCAAAAGCGAGCGGCAGGGAGCCGATGCGCTCCATCGGCGCGGGGTCGATCAGAAGAAGAGAGGCGTAGAGATTGCCGGGCTCCGACACCCAGGGCCGGCCACGACGGCCACGACCGCCGGTCTGGCGGATGGCGGTAACCCACAGGTTGCCGCCATCACCCGCCCGTGCCCGGGCAAAACATTCCAGATTGGTCGATGGCGTTTCCGCCATCGCCTCGTGCCTGATATCATCGATGGACATCCGGCCCGTATTCCTTCGTGTACTGCTCAAAAGAAGGTCTTCGCCGCAGCCGTGACCGCGTTGCCAAGTGCACCGCCGAAGACGATGAAGGCGACGGTGAAGAGAGCCGAAAGCGCGTAAACCACCTTCAATTCGCCCGATGGACGCTCGAACTTGTCCTTGGCTTCATCAAACCACATGACCTTGACGACGCGAATGTAATAATAAGCGCCGACAACCGAGCCGATCACACCGATAATGGCGAGCGGATAAAGCTTCGCTTCGATGGCAGCCAGGAACACGTAGTACTTGCCGAAGAAGCCGGCGAGCGGCGGAATGCCGGCAAGCGAGAACATCATGATCGTCAGAACCACCGCCATGAAGGGGTTGGAAGACGAAAGACCGGCCAGATCTTCGACGGTCTCGACATTGCCGATTTCCTTGCGGCGCATGGATAGAATGCAGGCGAAGGTGCCGAGCGTCATCACCATGTAGATGGTCATGTAAAGAATGACGCCCGAGATACCGGCTTCCGTTCCGGCCGCAAGACCGACCAGCGCATACCCCATGTGACCGATGGAAGAATAGGCCATCAGGCGCTTGATGTTCTTCTGGCCGATTGCGGCGAAGGAGCCGAGCAGCATCGACGCGATGGAGATGAAGACGACGATCTGCTGCCAATCGGCGAAGACGGGCTGGAACGCTTCGATAACGATGCGGACGAGGATCGCCATGGCGCCGATCTTCGGAGCAGCCGAAAGAAACGCAGTGACCGGGGTCGGCGCGCCTTCATAAACGTCCGGCGTCCACATGTGGAACGGAACGGCGGAAATCTTGAACGCCAGACCGGCCAGCACGAAGACCAGACCGAAAACGAGGCCGAGCGAACGGGTTTCGGACGCCAGAACCTGGGCAATTTCCGTGAAGCCGGTATTGCCGGTGAAGCCGTAAACCAGAGACATGCCGTAGAGCAGCATGCCGGAGGACAGTGCGCCGAGAACGAAGTATTTCAGGCCCGCTTCCGTAGAGCGCAGGCTCTCGCGGTTGATGGCGCAGACGACGTAGAGCGCGAGCGACTGCAGTTCCAGCGCCATGTAGAGCGAGATCAGGTTGTTGGCCGAGATCATCAGCAGGATGCCGAGCGTCGCAAGAACCAGCAGCACCGGATATTCGAAACGTCCGATCGGCTCGAAGCGACCTTGGCCGACAGCGAGGATCATGGCGGTGATGGAGCCGATCAGCGCCAGCACTTTCATGAAATTACCGAAGGCATCGGCGATGTAGACACCGCCGAAAGCCACGCCCGATGCAGGGGCAAAGATGATCCAGAGACCGACGACTAGCAGCAGGGCAACGGCAAGGCCGGTGACCGTCGTTGTCGACTTGTCGCCCGAGAAGACGCCAATCATGAGCAGTGCCAGCGCGCCGACCGCAAGGATCAGCTCGGGCGTCGCAATGTGCAGACTGGCAAAAAGGATTTCAGCGGTCATGTCCAACGGGTCCTGTCGTCAATTCATAGAGAGCGCAACATTTTGCGCCGCCTGCAGTGCAGCCGAATAGTTGTTTACCAGAAGATCGACCGATGCGGCTGTCGCATCGAACACCGGTGCCGGATAGACACCGAAGAAGATCGTCAGCACGACCAGCGGATAAAGGATGACCTTCTCGCGGGTCGACAGATCGAGCAGGCTCTTCAGGCTTTCCTTCTCCAGCGCACCGAAGATCACGCGGCGATAGAGCCACAGCGCATAGGCGGCCGAGAGGATGACACCGGTTGCCGCAAAGAGTGCAACCAGCGTGTTGGCGCGGAAGACACCGATCAGCGTCAGGAATTCACCGATGAAGCCGGAGGTGCCGGGCAGGCCGACATTGGCCATGGTGAAGATCATGAAGGCCACGGCATATTTCGGCATGTTGTTGACGAGGCCGCCATAGGCCGCAATTTCGCGGGTATGGAGACGGTCATAAACAACGCCGACGCAGAGGAAGAGCGCGCCCGACACGATACCGTGCGACAGCATCTGGAAGATAGCGCCCTGCACGCCCTGAACGTTGGCGGCGAAGATGCCCATGGTCACGTAACCCATGTGGGCAACGGAGGAATAGGCGATCAGCTTCTTGATGTCGTCCTGCATCATCGCCACCAGCGAGGTGTAGATGATGGCGAGAACCGACAGCGTGAAGACGAAGGGTGCGAAATAGTCGGACGCCAGCGGGAACATTGACAGCGAGAAGCGGATGAAACCGTAACCGCCGAGCTTCAGCATGACGCCAGCCAGAATGACCGAACCTGCGGTCGGCGCCTGAACGTGGGCATCGGGCAGCCAGGTGTGCACCGGCCACATCGGCATCTTGACCGAGAAGGCGGCAAAACAGGCGAGCCACAGCCAGGTCTGCATGCCGGCCGGGAAGCCGTATTTCAGCAGTTCCGTCATATCGGTCGTGCCGGCCTGCCAGTACATGGCCATGATGGCGAGCATGGTCAGAACCGAGCCGAGCAGCGTGTAGAGGAAGAACTTGTAGGAGGCGTAAACGCGATCCTTGCCGCCCCACACACCGATGATGATGAACATCGGGATCAGCGTCGCTTCGAAGAAGACGTAGAACAGAACGGTATCCAGCGCCACAAAGACGCCAATCATGACGACTTCCAGCAACAGGAAGGCGATCATGTATTCCTTGATGCGCTTTTCGATCGAATCCCAGCTTGCCAGCACGCAGAAGGGCATGAGGAAAGTGGTGAGGATGACGAAGAGCATGGAGATGCCGTCAACACCCAGATGGTAAGCGGCGATGTTGCCGAACCACTGATGCTTCTCGACCATCTGGAAGCCGGGGTTCGAATTGTCGAAGCCGACCCAGATCAAGAGCGAGACGATGAAGGTGAACACCGTCGTCAGAAGCGAGACGTTGAGAATGTTGCGGCGCCCGAACGGGCCG
>JAEXMK010000087.1 GCA_023444445.1 Pseudomonadota bacterium
ACATCGGCATCAAGCTCGAAAACGTCACGCTCGACATGCTCGGCCGTGCGAAGAAGGTTTCGATCTCCAAGGAAAACACCACGATCGTCGACGGCGCCGGCACCAAGGCTGAAATCGAAGGCCGCGTTGCCCAGATCAAGGCCCAGATCGAAGAAACCACCTCCGACTACGACCGCGAAAAGCTGCAGGAACGTCTTGCCAAGCTCGCTGGCGGCGTTGCCGTGATCCGCGTTGGCGGTTCGACGGAAGTTGAAGTGAAGGAAAAGAAGGACCGCATCGACGACGCTCTCAACGCGACGCGCGCCGCTGTTCAGGAAGGCATCGTGCCTGGTGGTGGCGTGGCTCTGCTGCGTTCATCCACGAAGATCACCGCCAAGGGTGAAAACGACGATCAGGAAGCCGGTATCAACATCATCCGCCGCGCCCTGCAGGCTCTGGTTCGCCAGATTGCAGACAACGCAGGTGACGAGGCTTCCATCGTTGTTGGCAAGATCCTCGAGAAGAACGAAGACAACTACGGCTACAACGCCCAGACCGGCGAATATGGCGACCTGATCCAGCTCGGCATCGTCGACCCGGTCAAGGTTGTTCGCACGGCTCTGCAGAACGCAGCTTCGGTTGCTTCTCTGCTGATCACCACCGAAGCCATGATCGCCGAGCTTCCGAAGAAGGAAGCTGCAATGCCGGCAATGCCGGGCGGCGGCATGGGCGGCATGGACTTCTAATCAGTCCTGTCACCGAAATACGAAAGGGCGGTCTTCGGATCGCCCTTTTTCGTTGCCCGCCCATGCCCTTTTAGTGGTCCGGCGTCGCAAGCGCGCCAGACGGGGCGGCACGGACTTCCAATTAGTCCTGTCACCGGAATTAAGAAAGGGCGGTCTTCGGATCGCCCTTTTTCGTTGCCGCCCATGCCCTTCTCGCGGACCTGTACCGGAACTCGCGGCCCAAATATTGTTTCTTTTTGGGACATTCATAATTTTACCCGGCCTGCGTCGGGCAAACCATGCAATAGTGACATCACGACGGGCGAATCATAGCGCTACCAACGACCATTTTTCGTTTCTCCCTACTTATGTGTGCGCTATTTAGTTGTGCTTTTTCATGTCTCTCGCGACTTTGAAGAAGAAATATATAATATTTTTGATTTTCTCCCCGAGCGGTTGTTGTCGGTAGTGAAAAATAAACTATAAGTCAGCCCCCGTAAGGGTTCCGCGACGGGACGGCGAGCATTGAAGGGGTTCGATGCTGGGCAAACACGTTCGACTGCGGTGGTGGTAAAGGTTAAACCGGGCAGTGTCGCTGGAAATGGTGGCGCTGGCATGTGTTCAGGCGGGGGCGCGATTTGTTTGAAATATCAAGACGCAAAGATGCTCTGCCGGCGGCGGTGACGACCGCACCCGATTCCCGCACCCTGTCCCATTTCTTCATTTCAGAGGAATGGAGCGGCGAACTTTCCAGCGGTGTCATACGGCTCGGCGAACACACTTCCTTCATGCACGGCCTGCCGCCGGGCGAATGCGGACTGCTCAACCTTGTCCGCTGTTATGATCGCGGTGATCATGCCCGCGTGCTGGAACTTTTCGAAAAGGTGTCCGCCGAACCCTCGCGGTTCTGTTTCTCGACAAGCGTCTCAATCTTGCCGGCAATGCGGCAACCGGTCATCTGCATGGGCGAATCGTCCGGTTTTGAAGATGGCCAGCAGGGGCGCATATCCGGGCTTTTCCTGTTTCCGCGTTTCGAAGATATTCGCTTCGCCGCGTAAGATCGCGGACCGCTGGCGTTCATCGTTCACGAAATGAAGACAATTTGTCTCCCGTTGTTCATCTTTATAGATGAGTGATTTTCGGCCATTGATATCTCCAGACGTCGCCTCACAGCTCACCCGGCGACAAGCCGATCACTTACCGGAGATTCCCATGTCCAGCAGCCAGAACGTTCTCGTTCTTATCGCCCGCATTCTGCTTTCCTTCATCTTCATCTATTCCGGCTTTGGCAAGCTTACCGACCCGAGCGGCACGGCCGGCATGATTGCCGGTGCCGGCATGCCCGCCGCGACCGCACTTGCCTACCTGGCAGGCCTCTTCGAACTCGTTACCGGCCTTGCGATTCTCGCCGGTTTCCAGACGAAGATCGCCGCCTGGGCGCTCGCTGTTTTCTGCGTCTTCACCGGTCTGGTCTTCCACAGCGGCACGGTTGCCGTTCCCGGCTGGCCTGACCCGGCTCTCGGCTGGATCAACGCGCTGAACGGCATCATGCTGATGAAAAACATCACCCTGGCCGGCGCTTACATCCTGCTCGCTACCTTCGGCGCAGGCGCCTACTCCGTCGATGCGAAGCGCGGTGTTGCTCTGGCCCACGCCTGATCGAATAGACCATCAACAAAAAGGCCGCCGGAGCGATCCGGCGGCCTTTTTGTTTAGTTATCAGACCGCCGCTTTGATGCGCGACGCGATCTCGTGCACCGCCGCATCACCTTCATGCTCTGGCTTGCGGGCGCGCACAAAACAGGCTTCCGAGCGGACGATGATACCATCTGAGAGGATTTTCAGATGGTTAGCCCTAAGCGTCGAGCCGGTGGAGGTGATATCGACGATGATATCGGCTTGCCCTGCCGCCGGCGCACCTTCCGTGGCGCCAAGGCTTTCGACGATGCGATAAAGCTGGATGCCGTGCTGGCGTGAAAAGAACTGCTGAGTCAGCCGCCAATATTTGGTGGCGATTGCCAGCCTTCGACCATGGCGGGCACGGAATTCGGACGCCACGTCGCCCAGATCAGCCATACTGTCCACATCGAGCCAGATTTCAGGCACGGCGACAACGACGTCGGCGTGACCGAAACCGAGGCGAGCGCAGAATTCCACCTGCGCATCGGCATTAGTCAGCCCCTCACGCACGAGGTCCTCACCCGTCACGCCGAAATCCACGCTGCCCGCGCCGATCTCACGGGCGATCTCGGAGGCCGAGAGATAGGCGATCTCGATATCGTCACGTCCTTCGATGCGACCGCGATAGGAGCGGTCGTTGCCAACGGCCGCAACCTTCAGCCCGGCGCGTTCCAGAACGGCGGAGGCGTCTTCCTTCATCCGGCCCTTTGAGGGCAATGCGATGGTGATCATGGTTTTTCGCTCCCGCGCACCGCTTCGATGCGATCCAGCCAGAACGAAAAGCCCACGGCCGGGTTTTTTTCCTGTGCGCCAAGCAGGGTCAGCAGCCGGTCGTAACGCCCGCCGCCGGCCAGCACGCTGTCACCGCCCGCTTCCACCACTTCGAAGACGAGGCCGGTATAATAATCGAGCGGACGACCGAAAGCCGCGCCATAGGTGACGGTTTCAAGATCGACACCGGCATTGGCAAGGGCTGCGACACGTTTGTCGAAGGCGGAAAGCGCACCGTCCAGCTTCAGCTTCGCCTTGGCAGCGAAATCGGCCAGCACCTGCGAGGCCTGCGGCAGAGGCGCCGTCAGTGCCAGAAATTGTTTGAGCAGCGCAAAGCTCTCATCCGGCAGGCGCGTGGCGGCAAGCGCCAGCTTTTCCCGCAGGCGGCGGGCGATTTCCTGCGGCGAACGGCTGGCATTGGTGGAATAGCCAGTCTCCTGCATCACCGTATCGAGGTAATCGACCAGCACCGCCTCGTCACCCGTCGCCAGCAGGCCCGCGACCCGGGCGTCCAGACCCGTCATCGGCTTGGGATGCACAAGGCTTTCCAGCAGCGCGTCCAGCTGCGCCATGTCGCCAAACGCCTGCACCAGCCGCTTCTGCCAGCCGAGCGGCAGGCCAAGGGCGGCAACCACCGCCTCGAACACCTGCTGGTCACCCAGCGTGACGGCGAGCGCCCGGCCCGGCAGCAGGCGCCGCAGAATGCCGGTGGCGTCAACGACCGCACGGGCGTCGGCGGCCGCGATATCGGTGTCACCGAGATCCTCGATACCGGCCTGATAAAACTCATTCGCGCCCTCACGGCGCTGGCGGAAGACTTCACCGAGATAGGCATAACGCTTCGGCGTGCCGGTCGCAGTCTCGATATGGCGCAGGCAGACGGGGATGGTGAATTCGGGTCGCAGACAGAGGCTTGTCCCCGTCTCACTCTCCGTCATGAAGATACGACGGCGCAAATCCTCGCCGGCCATATCCAGAAAAGGTTCGGCGGGCTGGATGACGGGCGTGTTCACGCGGCTCGTGCGGCGCGCGGCGAATTCTTCCAGTAGCTCTCCGGCAAATTCCGGCATGTCGATCAGGGGCATGGAACGGTACTTTTCGTCACGGTTCGAGCGGCTGCATCATTTCGATGCGGTTTCCGAAGGGATCATGGACATAAAACCGGTGATACCCTTCAAGCGGCTC
>JAEXMK010000239.1 GCA_023444445.1 Pseudomonadota bacterium
AGCCGGGGTTCCACATCAACGAACCGTAGCCAAAGACCCAAAAATCGTCCATATCCCAAGCCAAATCAAAATTCCCTGAAGTCTGTTCATCGGAGATCAATATGGCAGCGTCAAGCCAATCCGGCACGGCCAAAAAATTCCTCTGGCTCGCCATCGCCATTCTGGTGGTCATAGGACTTTATACGGCGGGGTGGTTTTACGCCGCGGAAAAATTGAAGCAAACGGTCCTTAACGTCATTTCCCCCTCGCAGGCCCGCAGCGTCAGCGGCGAATGCAGCGATATCGCTTTCAAGGGTTATCCCTTCCGCATCGGCCTTTTCTGTTCCAAGGTGACGGTGGACGACAGTCAGAACGGTGTTTCCGCCTCTTTCGGCGAACTGCGCTCGGCGGCGCAGGTCTATAATCCCGGCCATATCGTCTGGGAGCTCGATTCGCCCGCGGAAATCCGCTCTGCCCACGGTCTAGCGATTTCGGCGACCTGGAAGAACATGCAGTCGAGCATCGTCACCAAGCTGAAGGGCATCGACCGCAGCTCGCTCGTCATCGACGGGCTGAAAGCGCAGGCGGCTTCAGCCGTCACCGGCCAGACCATCGACTTCGATGCCGTCAAGACGGAAATGCATCTGCGCCAGAATGGTGCCGATCTCGATGGCGCGATTACGCTCACCGATTCGGCAACCATCATCAAGGACTGGCCACAGGTTCTTCCGCGCCTCGACGCCATTCTGGATGTGACGCTGGCCGGTAAGGCCGGCATGGTGGATGGAAGCGATAAATCCGGCCTTTATGGCACAAGCGGTGAACTCCGCCGCCTGGTTGCGGATATCGGCGACGGCCGCACGATGCGCATCACTGGCCCCTTCTCCTTCGACAACGAGGGTTATCTCTCGGGCCAGTTCAAGCTTGAGATCGAAAAGCTTGGCGCGTGGTCTGATAATGCCAAGCAGGCCTTCCCGCAGCTGCAATCTACCATAGATACGGCCCGCAAGCTGCTCCGCGCGCTCGCCGGTGGCGGCGACAGGGCATCCGTCGATCTGGTGGTGGACCGTGGCCGTGCCACGATCAGCGGGTTCATCCCGCTTGGGAAAATCCCGCCGATTTGAGTTTTCGCTTCCCGCTCCGTCACCCCGGACCTGATCCGGGGTCCAGCGCGATCAAGTCATTGATCGCAAAAGACTCTTTCACGGCGCAGACGCGCCGTGGCTGGATGCCGGATCGAGTCCGGCATGACGGAAGAGATGTTTGCAGGCTTTGCAGGCAGGCGCCCTACTTCTTCTGATCCAGCGCATGGCGACCAAAATCGGGTGCATCCACATCCTGACCGGCCTGAACGATGGAGCGGCGGATGGCGCGGGTGCGGGAAAACAGTTCGAACAGCTTATCGCCCTCTCCCCAGCGGATCGCCCTTTGCAGGGAGGCGAGGTCTTCGGAAAACCGTGCCAGCATTTCAAGGATGGCGTCCTTGTTGTGCAGGCAGACATCGCGCCACATGGTGGGATCAGACGCCGCCAGACGGGTGAAGTCACGGAAACCGGAAGCGGAATATTTGATGACTTCCGATTCGGTCACCGTTTCCAGATCATCCGCCGTGCCGACGATGTTATAGGCGATGATATGCGGCAGATGCGAAACGATCGCCAGAACCTTGTCGTGGTGCTCGGCATCCATTTCGTCCACGCGCGAACCAAGCGCCCGCCAGAAATCCTTCAGCTTTTCCAGCGCTTGCGCATCCGTTCCCGGCAAAGGCGTAAAAATGCACCAGCGGTCACGAAAGAGGCCGGCAAAACCGGCATCCGGACCGGATTTTTCCGTACCCGCCAGCGGATGGCCGGGAATGAAATGCACATTGTCAGGCATATGCGGCGCCATCTGTGCGATGACCGAAGCCTTGGTGGAGCCGACATCAGTGACAATGGTGCCGGGTTTTAGATGCGGCGCAATCTGCTGCGCGATGCTCTCCGAAGCGCCGACCGGCACCGAAACGATGACGAGATCGGCATCCTTCACCGCCGCCGCCGCTGAAACCGTATAATCCGTGCCGAGCGCCAGTTCTTCCGCCCGTTTCAGCGTATCTTCACTGCGCGTGGAAATCACCACATGGCGGGCAAGTCCCAGTTCCTTGATATCGCGGGCAATCGACGAGCCGATCAGGCCGATGCCGATCAGCGCGATGCGTTCAAACATGAATTCAGCCATCACGCCTGCCCCATGAACTCGGTGAGAGCACCGATGACACCGAGATTGGCCTCTTCCGAACCGACGGTCATTCTAAGCGCATTCGGGAAACCGTAACCGCGCACTGCACGCAGAATATAACCGCGGCGGCTCAGGAACTCGTCAGCATCCGTTGCTCGCTTGCCGTCCTGATCCGGGAAATGGATGAGGATGAAGTTGGTGACAGAGGGCGTGACGGTGAGGCCAAGGCCGGTGAAGGTCGTGACCAACTTTTCCATCCACAGCGTGTTGTGCGCCACGGCCTTTTCGACGAAAGCCTGATCGCGGATGGCAGCGGCACCAGCCGCGATGGCCGGTGCGCTCATGTTAAACGGACCGCGCACACGGTTCAGCGCATCGATGACGGCGGCCGGACCATACATCCAGCCCACGCGCAGGGCAGCGAGGCCATAGACTTTCGAGAAGGTGCGGGTCATCACCACGTTGCGGTTGCCGGAAACGAGCTCCAGCCCGGCCTCATAGTCGTTCTTGCGCACATATTCGGCATAGGCCGCATCCAGCACCAGCAGAACATGTTTCGGCAGACCGGCCTGCAGGCGGCGGATTTCCGCAACCGGAACATAGGTGCCGGTGGGATTACCGGGATTGGCGATGAACACCATCTTCGTCTTCGGCGTCACGGCGGCGAGGATCGCATCCACGTCGACCGCGCAATCCTTTTCCTTCACCGTCACCGGGGTCGCGCCCGCACCCATGATCTGGATCTTGTAGACGAGGAAACCGTGTTCGGTGATGATCGCCTCATCGCCTGCACCGAGGTAGACGTGGCAAAGCAGGCCTAGAAGCTCGTCCGAGCCGTTGCCGCACAGGATGTTCGCGATATTGAGACCGTGCACGTCGGCAATCGCCTGGCGCAGCGCGATCGCCTGCCCGTCCGGATAGATTTCCAGATGACTGGCCGCCGTACCGAAAGCCTCGATCGCCTTCGGGCTCGGCCCAAGCGGCGTTTCATTAGAGGAGAGCTTATAAACCTTCGCAACGCCATCCACATGTTCCTTGCCGGGAACATAAGCGGCGATATCCAGAATACCCGGACGCGGAACAGGTTGGCTAAGCTCTGCACTCATTTGATCGACCTTTGGAATAACGCCGGAGAACCCGGCAACAGCAATGCCGGAGGCATTAGACCGTAATGGCCGCTTTGTCGTGGGTCTGCGCGGCTTTCCTTGGCTTGCGGCCGCGCGGGTGGTGGGCACGCCCTGCGGAGC
>JAEXMK010000011.1 GCA_023444445.1 Pseudomonadota bacterium
TGCGTGGAGATATCCTGCCGCTTGATGTCGGTGCGATGACGCAGGGTCAGCACGATGGCGCCGATCATGGCCACCAGCAGCACGAGACCGGCGAGCTGGAAGAAGTAAATGTAATTGGTATAGAGCACGTCGCCGAGTGCGGCCGTATTGGTGCGTTCGGTCACAGGCGGGATGGGCATGGTGATGGACTTTGCCGCGATCGGGTTCAGCATGCTGCCACCGACGACAACGATCAGTTCCGCCGCCAGGATAACGCCGATCAGCGCGCCAATAGGGGCATATTGCAGCACACCGGAGCGCAACTCGGCGAAATCCACGTCCAGCATCATGACGACGAAGAGGAACAGCACCGCCACCGCGCCGACATAAACCACCAGCAGGATCATGGCGAGGAACTCGGCCCCCGTCAGCAGGAACAGCGCGGCTGCGTTGAAAAAGGTCAAAATCAGGAAGAGCACCGAATGAACGGGGTTCTTCGAGGCGATGACCATGAACGCAGACGCCACGGCGACGAAAGCGAATATATAAAAGAATACAGCGTGCAGACCCATCTTGGTGCCTTCTTGTCCTCATCGGGAGAAGAGGGCTTAACGCCCCCTTGCCCGTTTCGTCCCCGCCGGCGAAAACCGCGCAGGCATTTTACTTTTCATCGCTCTCCGGGGTTGCCCCCGGAAAGACGGTTGCACCTTAACGGTAAGGTGCATCCAGTGCGAGGTTGCGCGCGATTTCACGCTCCCAACGGTCGCCATTATCGAGAAGCTTCTGCTTGTCGAAATAAAGCTCCTCGCGGGTTTCCGTCGCGAATTCGAAGTTCGGGCCTTCGACGATGGCATCGACCGGGCAGGCTTCCTGGCAGAAGCCGCAATAGATGCACTTCACCATGTCGATATCGTAACGCACCGTGCGGCGCGTGCCGTCGTTGCGACGCGGGCCGGCTTCGATGGTGATCGCCTGAGCAGGACAGATCGCTTCGCACAGCTTGCAGGCGATGCAACGTTCTTCACCGTTCGGGTAACGGCGCAGCGCATGTTCGCCACGGAAGCGCGGCGAAACCGGACCCTTTTCAAAAGGATAATTGATCGTCGCCTTCTGCTTGAAGAAGTGACGCATCGTCAGGAAGATCGCGCCGACGAATTCCTTGAGGAACAGCGAGTTGACGGCTTGGGAGAGGCTTGCCATCTCAGTCTCCAGATCTTTGAGCGAGGAGTGTGGACATCAACCGGCCCACCCCGTCAGCTTCAGTACGAATGCAACGATAACGACCATGGCGAGCGACAGCGGCAGGAACACCTTCCAGCCAAGGCGCATGAGCTGGTCGTAACGATAACGCGGAACGAAGGCCTTCGTGAGCGCGATCATGAAGAAGACCATGCAGCCCTTCAGCGCGAACCAGATGATGCCCGGGACCCAGTTCAGGAACCATACATCCACGATCGGCAGCCAGCCGCCAAGGAAGAGAATGGTGGTGAGGCAGCAGATCAGGACGATCGCAGCATATTCACCGAGCATGAACATCATGTAGGGCGTGGAGCCATATTCCACCATGTGACCGGCAACCAGTTCCGATTCCGCTTCCGGAAGGTCGAAGGGCGGACGGTTGGTTTCGGCGAGACCCGAAATGAAGAACACGATGAACATCGGGAACAGCGACAGCCAGTGCCAGTCGAGGAACGAGGCAGGCAGGCCAAGCATGGTGCCGAGGCCGGTGCGCTGGGCAAGAACGATATCCGTGAGGTTCAGCGAGCCTACGCAAAGCAGAACGGTGACGATGACGAGACCGATCGAGACTTCGTAGGACACCATCTGCGCAGCGGAACGCAGCGCGCCGAGGAACGGATATTTCGAGTTCGAAGCCCAGCCGCCCATGATGATGCCGTACACTTCAAGCGACGAGATCGCGAAGATATAGAGAATGCCGACATTGATATTGGCGACGACCCAGCCATCCGCAAACGGAATAACCGCGTAGGTGGCAAGCGCCAGCGTCACGGCAACAAGCGGCGCCAGAAGGAAGACCGCCTTGTTCGCACCCGCCGGAATGACGGGCTCCTTCAGAATGAACTTCAGAAGGTCGGCGAAGGACTGGAACAGACCGAAGGGACCAACGACGTTCGGACCACGGCGCAGCTGAACCGCCGCCCAGACCTTGCGGTCAGCGAGAAGCAGAAACGCGATCGACACCAGAAGAACGACAAGAAGCAGCAGGGACTGGCCGACCATGATCAGCGCGGGCCAGACGTAGCTCCAGAAAAACGATTCCATAATCCCCTACCCTTACTCTGCCGCAGCCTGGAAATTGTTGCGGGCCAATGCGGAGCACTCGGCCATGACGGCAGAGGCGCGCGCAATCGGGTTCGTCAAATAAAAGTCTTTTACCGGCGAAGCAAACGCGGACTTCACGAGCGAGCCGGTTTTAGCAGCGAGAGCCTCGATATCCGAAGCCTTGCCGGCGACGATCTCGTCGGTTTCCGCCAGATGCGGATGCGCAACGTAGAGCTGGCCGCGCAGAGCAGACAGCGAATCGAAGGGCAGCTTCTTGCCGAGGACGTCGGACAGCGCACGCAGGATCGCCCAGTCTTCACGGGCTTCGCCCGGTGCAAAACCGGCACGGTTGCCGACCTGCACGCGACCTTCGGTGTTGACCCAGATACCAGACTTCTCGGTATAGGCCGCACCCGGAAGGATGACATCGGCGTTCATCGCGCCCTGATCGCCATGGCTGCCGATATAGACGGTGAATTTCGCGCCCTTGTTCGACAGGTCGAGTTCATCGGCGCCAAGCAGGAAGAGAACATCCATCGAGGCAACCATGTCGGCTGCAGCGACACCGCCCTCGCCTGGCACGAAGCCGATATCGAGACCGCCAACGCGGGCAGCGGCAGTGTGCAGAACCGAGAACCCGTTCCACTCTTCGGTGACAGCGCCGACCGAGGTCGCGAGCTTGGCAGCAGCGGCCAGTACGGCAGCGCCATCAGCGCGCGACAAAGCGCCCTGACCGACGATGATCAGCGGATTCTTGGCGGACTTCAGCTTCTCAATGAAACTATGCGAACCATTAGCCAGATCGGAGAGCGTTTCAGCACCGGAACCGAGATATTCGTAATTGTAACGCAGTTCACCAGCTTCGCCGATCACGGCGATCGGGAAGCCGCCACGACGCCAGCGCTTGCGAATGCGGGCGTTGAGGACGGCCGCTTCATAACGCGGGTTGGAGCCAACGATCAGCAGGGCGTCGGCCTGTTCGATACCTTCGATGGTGGAATTGAACAGGTAGCTGGCGCGGCCGAGCGACGGGTCAAGCGCTGCGCCATCCTGACGGCAATCCACATTGGCCGAGCCGAGCTAAGCGATAAGCGACTTCAGCGCGAACATTTCTTCGACGGACGACAGATCGCCGGCGATCGCACCGATCTTGTTGCCGGACGTTGCGGCAACAGCCTGCTTGATCGCGCCGAAGGCTTCGCCCCAGGTTGCGGGCTGAAGGCGACCATCCTTGCGGACGTAAGGCCGGTCGAGGCGCTGCGTCTTCAGGCCGTCCCAGATGAAGCGGCTCTTGTCGGAGATCCACTCTTCGTTGATGGCTTCGTTGACACGCGGCATGACGCGCATCACTTCACGGCCGCGGGTATCGACGCGGATGGCCGAACCGAGAGCGTCCATCACGTCGATGGTTTCGGTCTTGTTCAGTTCCCACGGGCGGGCGGTGAAGGCGAAAGGCTTGGAGGTGAGCGCACCGACGGGGCAAAGGTCAACGACGTTGCCCTGCAGCTCCGAGGTCATGGCCTGCTCGAGATAGGTGGTGATTTCGGCATCCTCGCCGCGGCCGATAAGGCCAAGTTCGGCAATGCCGGCAACTTCCGTGGTGAAACGGACGCAGCGCGTGCAGTGGATGCAGCGGTTCATAACCGTCTTGACGAGCGGGCCGATATATTTGTCTTCGACCGCGCGCTTGTTTTCCGCATAACGCGAACCGGCGATACCGAAGGCCATTGCCTGGTCCTGCAGGTCGCATTCGCCGCCCTGGTCGCAGATCGGGCAATCCAGCGGGTGGTTGATGAGCAGGAACTCCATCACACCTTCGCGGGCCTTCTTGACCATCGGCGTGTTGGTGAAAACCTCAGGCAATTCGCCGTTCGGGCCGCCGCGAACATCGCGCACGCCCCTGGCGCAGGAAGCGGCGGGCTTGGGCGGTCCGCCCTTTACCTCGATGAGACACATGCGGCAGTTACCCGCGACCGACAAGCGCTCATGAAAACAAAAGCGCGGAACTTCGGCGCCAGCCTCCTCGCACGCCTGCAACAGCGTGAAATGATCCGGAACCTCGATCTCTTTACCGTCAACCTTGAGCTTTGCCATGGTTCTACTTACGTCCTGTTGCCTGTTCGTCCCGTGTCCCACACAGTCCGCAACAAATC
>JAEXMK010000032.1 GCA_023444445.1 Pseudomonadota bacterium
TCACGAAATGAATATCGTCGCCAACTGGAGCTACCCCACCGCCGTGAAGCTTGGCCGGGGCCGGATCAAGGAACTGGCGGAAGCCTGCAAGACGCTCGGCATCAAGAAGCCGTTGCTCGTCACCGATCGCGGTCTTGCCAATATGGCGATTACCGCGCATGCGCTGGATGTGCTGGAAGAGGCGGGTCTCGGCCGGGCGATCTTCGCCGAAGTCGATCCGAACCCGAACGAAATCAACATGGAAGCGGGCGTGAAAGCTTACCGCGATGGCGGCCATGATGGTGTCGTGGCCTTTGGCGGCGGCTCGGGGCTCGACCTTGGCAAGACCATCGCCTTCATGGCTGGGCAGACCCGCCCGGTCTGGGATTTTGAGGATATCGGCGACTGGTGGACACGGGCGGACGCTTCCAAGATCGCGCCTATCGTCGCTGTTCCGACGACGGCGGGCACTGGTTCGGAAGTCGGTCGCGCCAGTGTCATCACCAATTCGCAGACACATGTGAAGAAGATCATTTTCCATCCGAAGCTTTTGCCCGGCGTCGTCATTTGCGATCCGGAGCTGACGGTCGGCATGCCGAAGGTCATCACGGCCGGCACGGGCATGGATGCCTTTGCTCATTGCCTGGAGGCCTATTCGTCGCCCTTTTATCATCCCATGAGCGCCGGTGTGGCGCTGGAGGGTCTGCGTCTCGTCAAGGAATTCCTGCCACGCGCCTATAAGGACGGGACGGATATTGAAGCCCGCACCAACATGATGGCGGCGGCAGCGATGGGGGCGGTAGCCTTCCAGAAGGGTCTCGGCGCCATCCATTCGCTCTCGCATCCGATCGGTGCAGTCTACAACACCCATCACGGCATGACCAACGCCGTCGTCATGCCGGCCGTGCTGCGCTTCAACCGTCCGGCTATCGAGGACAAGATTGCCCGCGCCGCTGCCTATCTTGGCATTTCCGGCGGTTTCGACGGCTTTTATGACTATGTGCTGGAGCTTCGCAAGGAACTCGGCGTGCCGGAGAATCTCACCGCCATGGGCATCAAGCCGGATCGTATCGACGAACTGGCGGCGGAAGCTATCAAGGATCCGAGCTGCGGTGGCAATCCGGTGCCGATGACGCTTGACAATACCAAGGCGCTTTTTGAGGCTTGCTTTTAAGAAGTGACCTTTAATCGTCAGGTTTGTGAGAGGTCGAGAGGGTGCCGCTTGTTTCTTCTCCCCGTGGGGGAGAAGTCCGCGGCAGCGGGATGAGGGGGCGACGGTCGAGATATACGGAGAGCTTCCCCCCTCATCCGACCCTTCGGGCCACCTTCTCCCCGGCGGGGGGAAGAAACCTGCGGCGACTTTACGCCCCGCATCGGTGTCGAGCGACCATATGACCTTTAATCCATGTAGCCCGCGACGCCATCGCGGGCTTTTTGTTCCGCGGCATACCCGTTATTAGCCATTTATTAACCCTGTTCGTTAAGATTATGGAAAGCACCATGAATTGCTTCGGTGCGTGAATGAGCATGAAACGGCTCTGACGAACAGGGGGTATCATGTCAGTCATCACTTTCGCCAATACCAAGGGCGGTGCGGGGAAAACCACGGCCGTGCTGCTTCTGGCAACCGAACTGGCCCGTAGCGGCCATCGCGTGACGGTTCTCGATGCCGATCCGCAATTGTGGATTTCCCGTTGGCACGAATTATCGGGCGAGATCGAAAATCTCTCGGTGATTTCGCATGTGACGATGGCCTCGCTTGAGGGCCATATCCGCGAAAACAAGGCCAGTACCGACTGTTTCATCATCGACCTGCCGGGTGCGAAAACCCCGCTTTTGACCATGGCGCTCGGTATTTCCGATCATGTGCTGATCCCGGTTCAGGGCTCGGCCATGGATGCTCGCGGTGCTGCCGAAGTTCTCGATCACATAGAATTCCTGAACCGCAAGATGGGCAAGCAGATCGCCCACTCCATCGTGCTGACGCGGGTCAACGCCATGGTGGCGACGCGTTCGCTGCTGCTCGTCAAGATGCTGCTGGCGGAAAAAAAGGTGTCGATGCTCAATACGGCGATTGTCGAGCGGGCGGCTTATCGCGATATTTTCGACTACGGCGGAACGCTTCTCTGTCTAGATGGAAAGAAGGTCAGCAATATCGACAAGGCGGTCGAAAATGCAGCAGCCTTTGCCGAGGAGGTCATCACCCTCCTGCCGAAAAGGCTTCCGAGGCGCGTTGCGCACCTGGCACGTCTGGTGACGCGCAGGGCTGCCTGATCCATCATTTCGATCCCCGGCTGGTTGCAGGAAAACTGCGACGTTGGATGAAATGGACTTCTCGCAAAATGCGTAGCAAAGGCGCCGTTACGAGGCGCTTTCCGAGACCTCTTCAGTGCGCGAAAATTTTCGCTTGATTTGGAAACGATCGTTTCCTATATTCCGCTCATGAGCAATTTGAGCCAGTCCAGTTCCCCCGAACAACGCCATCGCGGCCGCCCGCGCGAGTTCGATCTTGATCGCGCGCTCGATGGCGCAATCAAGGTGTTCTCGCGGCGCGGTTATCACGCCACCTCGGTTGGCGATCTTACAGATGCGATGGAACTGGCGCAGGGCAGTCTCTACAAGGCCTTCAAGGACAAGAAAGCCATCTTTATCGCAACGATGGAGCGCTACAGGATCATACAAACCGAGCGTTTCGAGGCGGCTGTGGGCGGTTTCGAGACCGGTTATGAGCGTCTGAGAGCCGGGCTGATGTTTTATGCCGAACGATCTCATGGCGGAGTCGGCTCTGACGGATGTCTCGTGGTTGGTGCTGCTGCCGATCTGGCTGCGCTGGATGACGAGATTGCCGTCGTGGTCGAGCGGGCGGTGAAGGCGAGGGAACGGATCGTCGCTCGCATCATCACCGAAGGGCAGAAGGATGGTTCAGTGCATTCGAAGGCCGACCCGGATGATCTCGCCCGAGCGATGCTGTGCATGATGTACGGCATGCGCGTGGTGGGGAAAACCGGGCGCAGCCTCAAGGACATGGTGGCCGTGGTTGATATCGCCATGAAGCTTGCCGCGTAATTTTGTGAATATTTAGGAAACATTCGTTTCCATATTGGAGAAAATGATGACGACGCGTGTAATTGATGGGGAGGATGTTGAGGCAACATCCATTTCCCCGGCTCTGACGTTTTTGCTCGCGACAGCCTGCGGGCTGATTGCAGCCAATCTTTATTATGGCCAGCCGCTTGCCGGCATCATTGGATCGGAGCTTCGCCTTTCGGCCGGAGCCACTGGCCTGATCGTCACGCTGACGCAGATCGGTTACGGCGTCGGCCTGCTGTTCGTCGTGCCGCTTGGCGATCTCATCGAAAACCGCAAGCTGGTGGTCAGTTCGGTCTCGATGGCGGTATTGTCGCTCGTCGCCGCTGCGTTCGCCCCGCATGCCACACCGTTCCTGATCGCGGCCTTCCTGGTCGGCGTCAGTTCGGTGGCGGTTCAGGTCATCGTTCCCTATGCCGCGCATATGGCGCCGCATGCCATTCGCGGACGGGTGGTCGGCAATGTCATGAGCGGGTTGATGGCCGGCATCATGCTGGCGCGGCCGGTTTCCAGCCTGCTGTCGGAAGTTGTCTCCTGGCGGGGCGTATTTCTGACGTCGGCGGCCGTCATGGCGCTTCTTGCCGTGGTGCTTTTCCGGCTTCTCCCCATCCGCATGCCCGAGGCCCGGCTGAGCTATGGCGCATTGATGGCCTCCATGGGCAGGCTTGCCCTTCATACGCCGATCCTGCGGCGGCGGGCGATCTACCATGCTTTCCTCTTTGCCGCCTTCAGCCTGTTCTGGACGACGACGCCGCTTTATCTGAGTGGACCGCATTTCAATCTCAGCCAGGGTGAGATCGCGCTGTTCGCACTGGCGGGCGCAGCCGGCACCGTGGCCGCACCGATTGCCGGGCGAATGGCCGATCGTGGCTGGACCCGGGTGGCCACCCTTTTTGCACTGGTATCGGTGGCACTCTCCTTCGCCGTCACGCATCTGGCGCCCGAAGGCTCACATCTGGCGCTCGCCATTCTGGTCGTCGCCGCCATCGTTCTGGATTTCGGTGTCACCACCAATCTGGTGCTTGGTCAGCGGGCAATCTTCACGCTCGGAGCGGAATTCCGCAGCCGCCTGAACGGCATCTACATGGCGACGTTTTTCATGGGCGGCGCGATCGGTTCCGCCGTGGGGGGCTGGGCCTATGCCGTCGGTGAATGGCAAGCTGCCTCGTGGATCGGTTTTGCCCTGCCGATGGCGGCGCTACTTTATTTCCTGACGGAAAAGCGCGGATAAACCCCACTGACGAAAAAGCCCGCGTCGAGACGCGGGCTTTTCTTTTTTTGCCGTCGATTTATTCGGCGAATTCGACCACGACGCCGGGGCGGACCATTTTTGCCAGCTCGGTCGCATCCCAGTTCGTGAGGCGAATACAACCGTGGCTGTTGGTCTTGCCGATCTTGGAGGGTTCCGGCGTGCCGTGGATACCGTAGGTCGGCTTCGACAGGGCGATCCAGACCGTACCGACCGGACCATTCGGGCCCGGCGGGATTTGCAGGATCTTGTCGTTCTGGCCCTGCTTGAAGTTGATCTTCGGATTATAGGTGTATCCGGGATTAAGCGCGACGCGCTCCACCGTATGCGTGCCGCTCGGCGAAGGGGTATCCGTGGAGCCAATGGTGGCAGGATAGGCCGCAATCAGATTGCCGTCCTGACCATAAGCAAAGACCTGCTTGATGCCCTTATGCGCGACGATTCGGGCGACCTGGCCCTTCTTCGGCTCACCGGGATTGACGACCTTGATGATGGTGCCTGGCACGGTGAAATCAATGCCGGGGTTCAGTTCCTTCAAATAGGTCTCGTCCATATGAAAGCGTTCGGCCAGCGCTTCCGTGGTCGAGGTGAAGGAGAGTGCGGGCAGCTGCGATTTCGCGGCATAGTCATCCGGAATGGAGGCGACATAGGGGCCGGCGGCATCGGCGGCGGTGATCGTGTAGTCGACGATCGGCATGCCGCCGGAAGCACGCAGCCGTTCCAGAATATCATCGGAATTGTTCGGATCCAGCTTTTCGCCGGTCATGTCCTGCCACGCGGCAATCGCCTTGTTGACGTTGTCGCCCATCTTGCCGTCGATGACGCCGGGCGAGATGCCTTCGCGATCGAGGAAAGTCTGGAGCGCGACGATTTCCTGGCGCGAACGGTTGACCGGCGTCGTCACCGGCGTGTGGCGCTCGATCAAATGTTCAGGCTGTGGAACGGCGGCCGTGGTGCTTTCGCCCGGCATCGGCTGTCCAAGTGGTCCGCTTTCGACCGCGCCGGGGGCAGGAACGGAGCCGGTATAGACATTATCGTCGGAACCATCGCCGCGATATTCGCGGTAGTCGCGCACCCTGCCATTGTCCTGATAGCCATAGTCGCGCTGAGGTTCCCGGTACTGACCACCGTACTGGCCACCGGGAGCGGGCGGATAATAGGTCGTATCCTGCTGGCGCGCCTGCTGACGCTGCTGGTATCCGGAGGGCATTTCGGTGGCCAGCAGATTGCCGTAGCGATCGTAAAATACAGTGCGGCCCATCGTGTCACGGCTGATGACGATATCGCCACGCTCGGGCATGAAGTCGAGAACACGACCATCCGGCGTGACCAGCATGGTCTGCTGTTGGTCGCCATAACGCTGCTGCGCGCCAGCCTGTAGCGGGGCGAAAACCGACGCCAGCGCGACCGTCAGACCTAGAGCTGCGTTAAGAAACTGTTTCACGATTCTGCTATCCCTTGCTTCGTCACCGATAAACACACGCTAATCTTGACCCTATTGTGAAAAAGGTGAATTCGCGGTTAATGCAATCTTAATTTCCGTCACGGTTAGTAGCGTTTCCGTGATCCATGCGTTTTTACTGCCACAGGGAGGTTGTCTTGCGTTCGTTTCAGGCCGGCAGATCGCCACGCATTTTCCTCGACGAAACCTCCGTTTTCGATATCGGCTCCTGTGTCGTCGACGGCATCGATATCGCGCCTGGCCGCGCCATTCCAGATGATGGCGATGCGCGCATCGATCATTCGCTGGAGGGCTTTCTCTTCACCTGTGGTCCCGACCATATCCGTCATCCTGAGCCGATTGATGGTGATCGCGAGGGGCGTCGGTATCCCTTGCATGGGTCGTTTTCTGCGCATCCCGCGACCATCATAATCTTCGACGTTCATGAGACCAATGCGCTGGCGCGCGTCGAGGTTCCCGTGAAGCTCGCCGATGGTGGTGCAGCACTTCTGGAGCGGACATGGCGCATCGATGGCGAAAGCGGCGAGGTCAGCCTCGATGACAGGATCGTCAATACGTCCGGGCGGCCGATCCCGGTGTTCCTGATGTATCATATGAATATCGGCGCCCGTCTGTTTGACGATGCGGTGCGGCTTGAAGGCGCAATGCTGGACGGGGGCGGTCATGGCTGGCGGTTTGGCGATGAGCCGGGCAGTGTTTTCTGTGTCTCGGCCGGTAAGGATGAATGGGCGGAATTGAAACTCGGCCCGATTGCGGCCATTGGCGGGAAGACGCTCACCGTGCGTTTTCGCACGGAGACGCTGCCCTACCTCCAAATGTGGCGCAATCAGAAAGCACCCGCCAATGTGCTGGGCATCGAGCCTGTTTCGCACCGCTGGGTGGAGCGCCGGGAGCTTGAGGTGGCCGGCGAGTTCAATATCCTTCAGCCGGGCGAAAGCCGCTCCTTCGGCCTGCGCTTTTCCATTCTTTGAGCCGTACCGAATGAGGATCGCCCGTCATTGACGCCGCGGTTTTGACCGCTTACATCGGATGCGGATTTCTAGATCGTTTTGGCTTTTCTTCGAATTGCCAAATCGATCTAGCTCTTTGATTTTACGCGTTGTCCTGACGTAAAAGCGTTTCCGCTTTTACTGGAAACGCTCTAAGGATGACAGCCAGCGGCGCGGGCGCCGGTTTCAGCGGAGGCATGACATGGATATCAGGCGCATAGACGACGAATATTCGGTAACGGGACAGATCAGCGTCGCCGATCTGGATGAGGTCAAGGCGCTCGGCTTCAAGTCGATCGTCTGCCATCGCCCGGACGGCGAAGAAGAGGGGCAGCCGCTTTTCGCCGATATTGCAGAGCGCGCAGAGCAGCTCGGTATTACCATCATGCACGTCCCGGTCGGCCGCTATGGCGTCGATGCCGATGCCGTTGCCGGCATGGTGGATGCACTTGATGAATTGCAGCGCCCGATGCTCGGCTATTGCCGTTCCGGCGCGCGCTCCACGGCGATCTACGAAAAGACCCACCATCTGCGCGGCTGATTTTCCGCGCATCTTCGATTTTTAATGCCAATCAACAGGAGTTCTCCATGACCATCAAGCGTATCGAGCCGGGCAAGCGCATGAGCGGCGCCGTCGTTCACGGCAACACCGTTTATCTGGCCGGCCAGGTTGGCGAAGGCACCAGCGTGACGGAACAGAGCAAGTCGGCTCTTGCTGAAGTTGATCGTCTGCTGGCCGCTGCCGGTTCCGACAAGTCGAAGATCCTGCAGACCATCATCTATCTCTCCGACATGTCCACCTTCGGCGAAATGAACGCCGTCTGGGAAGGCTGGATCGATCCGGCAAATCCGCCGGCGCGCGCCACCAGCGAAGCAGCGCTGGCAACGCCGGACTACAAAGTTGAGTTCATCGTGACCGCTGCTCTCTGAGCATCCGTCTGAATTTTTAAGAAAAGGCCGGGTCGCGGAATGCGGCCCGGCCTTTTTTGATGGATGGGGTCAAAAAACTCTCCCGTCATGCCGGGCTTGACCCGGCATCCAGCCACGGCGGGTCTGCGCCGTGAAAACAGTCTTTTGCGATCAAGGACTTGATCAAACTGGACCCCGGATCTAGTCCGGGGTGACAGCGTGTAATCGCGACATGGCCACAAAATGCTAAGTAGAAGCAATTTTCATAGTTTTTGAATCGCTTGCGTCCGTCACCTCACCGGCTACGCAAGCGCCTTCTCAAACTGCTTCAACGTCGTCACCCGCTCTGGAAACCACAGCCGGGCGAGATCGCTGGCCGAGGCGAGATCGATGCCATCCGGGTCGATGGATGTGATCGTCCAGCGGCCGGTTTTTGCGCCAGCTAGAACGGCGAGCCGAGTTGCTTCGCCCTTGATGGCATTAAGGCGGGTCGCTTCGCTTTCCGCCGCCGCCATCAGTTCCTCTGCGCCTGACAGATCAGTGCGCAGATCGGCGGGGATAATATTGCTGGCGTTGCGGGCCGGGCCGCCATTGATCTGCACGCCTTCCGTCCGCAGCCGGTAAAGCCTTGTGTCGGGAAGGGAAAGATAAAGTTTCGCTTTGGGGTAGCGGGCCATGTAGCGCGCGACGGCGAGCAGGACTTCATCCGGGCTGATTTGTTCCGCCTTGCCCACCAGTGTCAGCCGCGGCAGCGTCAGCGCGTCACCCTTGCCGAAGGGGGCGAGTGTCAGCGAGATTCGCGCATCCGTCTCCATGTTACGGGCGTGCAGCGTCAGCCCCGCTGCAAAGAAGAACGGCGTGCCATCGGGCTCGATTCCGATGTTAGTGGCGGTCGTATAGGGATAACCGCTGACGGGATCGAGGGTCGAAAGTGCTGCCGTGCGGGAAGTGTGCAGCACATCACGCGCCACGCGCACAGCCTCGAAAGGCGCACCGGCGGAGGGCTCGATCTTTGTACCGCGTGGGGTGATGACGGGAGGGGCTGTATCCGGCATGGCGTTTCCTAAGCTGTGAGTCACAGTCAGGATTTACACCATGCCGAAGCCATGTCCATGCGCGATATCAGCTCCGCGTTCTTATCTGCGTCAGGGTACGCGTCGGCGTGATCGCTTCAGGGTCCAGCTTTACCTCGATGATCGCCGGCTTGCCGCTCGTACGCGCCCGCTCGAAGGCGGCGGCGAAGTCTTGCGTTCTTTCCACCGTTTCGCCGTGGCCGCCATAGGCTTTGGCAAAAGCGTTGAAATCGGGATTGACGAGATCGGTGCCGCTCACACGGCCGGGATATTCCCGCTCCTGATGCATGCGGATCGTGCCATACGTGCCGTTATTGACCAGCACGGTGATGATCGGCAGACCGTAACGCACAGCGGTGATGAATTCCTGCCCATGCATCATGAAACAGCCGTCACCGGCAAAGCAGATCACCTCGCGCTCGGGGAACAGATGCTTGGCCGCGACCGCCGCCGGCAGGCCGTAACCCATGGAGCCTGATGTCGGGGCCGATTGCGTGTTGAAGCGGCGGAAGCGGTGGAAGCGGTGGACCCAGGTAGCATAGTTGCCCGCGCCATTGGTGAAGATCGCGTCCTCGGGCACATTGGCCTCGATCCAGTCCATGATTGGACCCATCTGCACAGCGCCGGGGCCGGTCTGCGGTGGGGTAGACCAGCTGAGATAAGCTGCATGCATGGCGGCGGTGCGATCCGCCCATTCGGCGCTGCCGGAAAGTGCGATGGAGGATAGGGCGGCGATAAAATCATCCGGCGCGGCGCAGGTTGCGAGATCGGGGCGATAGACGCGGCCAAGCTCTTCGGCTTCGGGATAGATATGGACGAGTTTCTGCGACGGGTAGGGGATATCGAGCAGCGTGTAGCCGGAAGACGGCATTTCGGAGAGGCGGCCGCCGAGTAGGACCACGAGGTCCGATTCCTTGATCTCCCTTGCCAGCGCCGGGTTAATGCCGATGCCGACATCGCCTGCATAGGAAGGGCTCAGGTGATCGAACAGCATCTGGCGGCGGAAGGAACAGCCGACGGGCAGCTTGTTCTGTTCCGCGAAAATTCTGAAGTTCGCCACGCTCTCCTCGGACCAACGGGTGCCGCCGACAATGAAGATGGGCCGCTTTGCCTCGCCGAGCATTTTTGCGAAGGTCGCGATCTGCGACGGGCCCGGGTGAGCTTCCACGGGCGTATACGGCTTTGCGTCGGGTGCTTCGACCTCTTCCACCAGCATGTCTTCAGGCAGCGTCAGAACCACCGGGCCGGGGCGGCCGGAGGTGGCGACGGCGAAGGCGCGGGTGACGAATTCGGGAATGCGGCGGGCATCATCGATCTCGCCTACCCATTTTGCGAATTCCGTAAAGGCGCGGCGATATTCGACTTCCTGAAAGGCCTCGCGCTCGCGGGCTTCGCGCTGCACCTGACCGATGAACAGGATCATCGGAATGGAATCCTGCCGTGCGATGTGCAGGCCGGCCGAGGCATTGGTTGCACCCGGGCCGCGCGTCACCATGCAGATGCCGGGTTCGCCCGTCAGCCGCCCCCAGGTGTCGGCCATCATGGCGGCGCCACCTTCCTGGCGGCAGACCACGGTTTCGATGCCGCTTTCATAGAGCGCGTCCAGCACCGCCAGATAGCTTTCGCCCGGAACGCAGGACACGCGGGAGACACCATTGGCCTTCAGCGCTTCGACGATCAATTGCCCACCGGTTCTTTTCATGGCGTCGTGGTCCTTTCGATGTTTTCCAGTTCGGCCAGCACCTGCGCCTGATGTTCGCCGAGCTTCGGGCTCGGGCGTTCGTAACGCAGCGGCGTCTGTGACATGTTAATCGGTGTCCGCACTCCGGGGATGACAGTGCCATCCTGAGCCTCGAGATCAACACGCAGGCCGCGTGCCTGAACCTGTGGGTCGGCGAACATTTCCTCGATGGAATTGATTGGCCCGGCTGGCACCGCATTCTGTTCACAAGCCGTCAGAAGATCGCGCTTCTGCCATTTCAACGTTTCGGCGGAAATGATCTGCCGGACTTCGACCTTGTGCGCCACGCGGGCTTTGTTTGTCGCGTAACGCTCGTCATCGGCAATCGCGCCAATGCCGAGAATATTGCAGAGGCGGCGGAACTGGCCGTCATTGCCGACCGCGAGGATCAGGAAACCATCAGCCGTCGGCACCACCTCATAGGGGGAAATATTCGGATGGGCGTTGCCGAGCCTGACGGGCGGCGTGCCGGAAATGAGGTAATTCATATTCTGGTTGGCGAGCACGGCCGATTGCACATCGAGAAGCGCCATGTCGATATGCTGGCCTTCACCTGACCGCATGGCGTGGATGAGGGCGGCCTGAATGGCGGTCACGGAATAGATGCCGGTGAAGATATCGGCAACCGCCACGCCCGCCTTCATCGGCTGGCCATCCGGTTCGCCAGTGATCGACATGAAACCGGACATGCCCTGCACGATGTAATCATATCCGGCAAAATCGGCGTAAGGTCCGGTCTGGCCGAAACCGGTGATGGAGCAATAGATCAGCTTCGGATTGAGAACCCTCAGGCTCTCGTAATCGAGGCCGTATTTGGCAAGCCCGCCGCGCTTGAAGTTTTCGATGACGACATCGGCGGTACGCACGAGGCGGCGCACCAGTTCGCAGCCTTCGGGTGTCTTCAGATCAGCGACGATGGAGCGTTTGCCGCGATTGGTGGCGTGGTAATAGGCGGCAGACAGGTTTTCTCCGTCGGCACCTTCAACGAAGGGCGGGCCCCATGCGCGCGTATCGTCGCCGCCTTCGGGATTTTCCACCTTGATAACGTCTGCGCCCATGTCGGCCAGCATCTGCCCCGCCCAGGGACCGGCCAGAACACGCGCCAGCTCGATGACGCGAATGCCTGATAGCGGCGGTTTCCTGTTCGGCATGTCGGTCATCTGTCCCCCGGGATGTTCTGATTGCCGGTTTATAGACCGCTGCCTGCCGCGCCGCATGTGATTTTATCTCATGGGCTTATTCCGTTTCGGCAAAGAGGTTCTCAGTCACCCACGATGCGGCCGCACCAGGCGGCGAAATCCGCCGCTACCGCCTGCCAGCCGATCTCGTTCAAGGTCTCGTGTCGCATGCCCTTGTAGATCGTGTGCTCGACATGGCTGAAACCTGCCTCACGGAAACGCTCCGCCAGCCAGACGATCTCCCGGCCGTCATTGGTGGCTTTGTCCTGGTCGCCGCTGACAAGCAGAAGCGGCAAATTCTTGGGCAGGCGCTCGATGAGTTTTGGTGCGCGATAGGAGAGTTCGAAGACATCCTGCCACAGGGAAACGCTCGCCTCGAACTGGCAGAGCGGGTCTTCCACATAGGCGTCCACAGCCGCCCTGTCGTGGCTCAGCCAGTCGGCATGGGTGCGCCTTTCCGGCATTTTCGCATTCCACACGCGGAAGGTTGCCTTCGGCAGAATGGCGCTCGGCACATCTGAGCCTTTGAGCATCTTTTCCAGCCGCAGCACAACCTGTGCCAAACGGCCCATGAGGCCGGGATTGAGATTGGAATTCCAGATCGAGAGGCCATCAAAGGCATCCGGATGGCTGACGGCGGTGTTGAGCGCCACGAGGCCGCCCATGGAATGGCCGAACAGGATGACCGGCAGGCCGGGATGTCTTTCGCCGGCCATCCGGCGCATCGCCATGACATCGGCAACGACCTTTTCCGCACCGTCCTTCCAGCCAAAACGGCCGAGAGGCGCGTCCGCGGCTCTCGTGCGACCATGGCCGCGATGGTCGTGGGCGTAGACTTCGAAACCCTGCTTCGACATCACATCCGCGAGCCGGCGATAACGGCCTGCGTGGTCAACCAGCCCGTGGCAGATCATCAGGACGCCGCGCGCAGTGGCAAGAGCGGAGGGCTGGTGGCGAAAGGCGATGGATGCGCCGGAGGGGGCTTCCAGCCTCTGAATATGGCTGAAGGCCAAGTCGTCGGTCGTTTCATTCATGATCGCGCCTGTCCCTGCCATAACATCCCTTGTCATAATCATGGGGTCATAATCGTGCCAGAGGTTGCCCCAAGGTCCTATTTACCCTACATAGCGGCAAATTTCCCGATACGTACTCTTAAAAATCCGATGTGGAGCATTCGCTACAATGGCACGTCAATTCATCTATCACATGGCTGGGCTGAACAAGTCCTATGGCGCGAAGAAGGTTCTCGAGAACGTTCATCTCTCCTTCTACCCCGATGCAAAGATTGGTATCCTCGGCCCGAACGGCGCGGGTAAGTCGACCGTTCTCAAGATCATGGCCGGCCTCGACAAGGAATATACCGGTGAAGCCTGGCTCGCCGAAGGTGCGACGCTCGGTTACCTCGAGCAGGAGCCGAAGCTCGACGAAAACAAGACCGTCATGGAAAACGTCATGGAAGGCGTGGCGAGCAAGACGGCGATCGTCGACCGCTACAACGAATTGATGATGAACTATTCCGACGAAACGGCGGATGAGGGCGCAAAGCTCCAGGACATGATCGACAGCCAGAACCTCTGGGATCTGGAAAATCAGGTCGAAATGGCCATGGACGCCCTGCGCTGCCCGCCCGGCGATTCGCCCGTGACCGGCCTTTCGGGTGGTGAGCGTCGTCGCGTGGCGCTTTGCCGCCTGCTGCTGTCGCAGCCGGACCTTCTGCTGCTCGACGAACCGACCAACCATCTGGATGCCGAAACCATCGCATGGCTCGAAAAGCACCTGCGCGACTATCCCGGCGCCGTGATGATGATCACCCACGACCGCTACTTCCTCGACAACGTCACTGGCTGGATTCTCGAGCTCGACCGTGGCCGCGGCATTCCTTACGAAGGCAATTACTCCGCTTACCTGCAGGCGAAAGCCAAGCGCATGCAGCAGGAAGCCCGCGAGGATGCCTCGCGTCAGAAGGCCATCAGCCGTGAACAGGAATGGATCGCCTCCAGCCCCAAGGCCCGCCAGACGAAGTCCAAGGCACGTATCAAGGCCTATGACGAGCTGGTGGAAGCAGCGGAAAACCGCCGTCCCGGCGATGCGCAGATCGTTATCCCGGTCGCCGAGCGTCTCGGCCGCGTGGTTATCGAGGCCGAGAACCTCACCAAGTCCTATGGCGATCGCGTGCTGATCGAGAACCTGTCTTTCAAGCTGCCTCCGGGCGGTATTGTGGGCGTCATCGGCCCGAACGGCGCCGGTAAGACGACGCTGTTCAAGATGATCACCGGTCAGGAAAAGCCCGATAGCGGTTCCGTCACGGTCGGTGATACTGTTCAGCTCGGCTATGTCGACCAGAGCCGTGACGCGCTGGCGGGTGACAAGACCGTCTGGGAAGAAATCTCCGGCGGCAACGACATCATCAAGCTCGGCAAGTTCGAAGTGAACTCGCGCGCCTATTGCGGCGCCTTCAACTTCAAGGGCGGCGATCAGCAGCAGAAGGTCGGCAACCTCTCGGGTGGTCAGCGCAACCGCGTGCACCTTGCCAAGATGCTGAAGGCCGGCGGCAACGTGCTGCTACTCGACGAACCGACCAACGACCTTGATACTGAAACGCTGGCAGCGCTTGAAGAAGCTCTGGAAGCCTTCGCCGGCTGCGCCGTTATCATCAGCCACGACCGCATGTTCCTCGACCGTCTGGCCACGCATATCCTCGCATTTGAAGGTGATAGCCACGTTGAATGGTTCGAAGGCAACTTCGAGGACTATGAAAAGGACAAGGTCCGCCGCCTCGGCCCGGAAAGCATCAAGCCAGGCCGGGTGAGCTACAAGCGCCTGACACGCTGATCCTTTTCCAGATGACTTAAAGAGGGCCCGCCGTAAAGCGGGCCCTTTACTGTATAATAAGCGGGCCTGATGAAGGCAAAAGACACTTTGCGCTTGCATCTCGCGCCACATCGACATAAAGATATCTTTATATCTTGATTAGTGCGTGAGGCGCGACAGAGTGGCGTTCGGACTGGACAAATTGGTGGATCTCTTGAAGGCGGCGGGTGAACCGACGCGCTTCCGGTTGCTGGCGCTTCTTTCTGCCGGCGATCTGACGGTCACTGACCTTACCGAAATTCTCGGCCAGTCTCAGCCGCGTATTTCCCGTCACCTCAAGCTTCTGACGGAAGAGGGGCTGATCGAGCGGTATCAGGAAGGCGCATGGGCTTATTTCCGCCTGCGGCAAGATGGTGAGCCCGCCATTGTCATCCGGCAGCTGCTTGGCGCCGCATCGCCCTCGGACGCCGTTCTTCAGCGTGACAGCGAGCGTCTTGCCACCGTCAAGCGGGTGCGCGCGGAGCGGGCGCAGGATTATTTCAGCCGCAACGCATCGGCATGGGACGAGCTGCGCCGCCTGCATGTCAGCGATGAGGCTGTAGAAGGCGCGCTGCTGAAGCTCGTGGGCACAACGCCGATCGATTCGCTTCTTGATCTGGGCACCGGCACCGGCCGCATCCTCCAGCTTCTGAGCGGTATCTATCGCCGAGCGATCGGTGTGGATGCGAGCCGCGACATGCTGTCGGTGGCGCGCGCCAATCTCGACAAGGCGGGCGTGGTGAATGCTTCCGTGCGCCACGGTGATATTCTGAACCTGCCGCTGGAGGGACAGGATTTCGATCTGATCGTCATTCATCAGGTTTTGCATTTTCTCGACCAGCCTGAAATCGCGCTGTCTGAGGCCGCGCGCATGCTGCGTCCCGGTGGGCGGCTGATCGTCATCGATCTTGCGCCGCATTCCTTCGAATATCTGCGCGATGAACACGCGCATGTGCGGCTCGGCTTCTCGCATCCGCTGATGGAAGAATGGTTGAAGAAAGCCGGGCTTTCATTGGAGCGCGCCGTCGATCTTCATTCTGAAAAAGCGTCCGACGAAGCTTTGGACGTGACGATATGGGTTGCCCGCGACCAGCGGCTGCTGATGGCAGACGATGTGGCGCAAGAGGCGGTTTTACTTCGCTCCGGGAGGGCATGATATGTTGAGGTCAGAAACCGCACGCCGTGATGGCGACATCCGGTTGTCTTTCGAATTTTTCCCGCCCAAGAACGCCGAGATGGAAACCCAGCTCTGGGAAACGGTTGCCGAGCTGAAGAAGTGGAACCCGGATTTCGTCTCCGTCACCTATGGCGCGGGTGGCTCCACCAAGGCGCCGACACTGGATGCAGTGCGCCGCATGATCGGTGACAGCCATCTGCCGACCGCTGCCCATCTGACTTGCGTCGATGCCAGCCGTGATGATGTACATCAGGTCGTGGACGAGTTTCGCAATGCCGGCGTTCGCCATTTCGTGGCACTGCGCGGCGATCCCTCCACCGGCATCGGCACAGCCTACCAGCCGCATCCGGAAGGGTATGAGAACGCCGCCGCTCTGGTGAAGGGGCTGCGTGAGATTGCCGATTTCGAGATTTCCGTTTCGGCCTATCCGGAAAAACATCCGGAAAGCGCAAGCGAGGCTGTCGATATCGACATGTTGAAGCGCAAGGCCGATAATGGTGCGACCCGGGCGCTGACGCAGTTTTTCTTCGATAATGACGTGTTCGAACGTTACATGGAGCGGGTGACGGCTGCGGGCATCACCATTCCGGTGGTTCCGGGCATCATGCCGATCCAGAATCTCACCCAGCTCAAGCGTTTCGCCGGCCGTTGCGGCACCAGCATTCCCGGTTTCCTGGATGAGCGTTTTGAAGGCTATGATGAGGATCTGGAAGGCCGCGCCCGCGTGGCAGCAGAGGTTGCCGCCGAGCAGATAGCCGATCTCCAGCGCCGCGGTGTGAACGAATTCCACCTCTATACCATGAACCGTGCCCCGCTGGTCGACGCGGTACTTGAGAACCTCGGGCTGGAGCGTTTGCGCCGCAGCGCCGCCTGATTTCCGGCAGTGGATTACCGACATGAAAAAAGCGCAGGTCCCTTAAGGCCCTGCGCTTTTTAAATTTGTGTCATCTACGGTTCTTAACTGCGTTTGGTCTTCACGTCTCGTCAGATGAACAGCATCATCGCTACGAACAAAAACGCCAAACCGACTGCCAAGGCATTGAGAGATTTTGTAAGTCCCATGGGTGCCTCCTGTTGTTGACAGGTTCGATAATATGACCGTTTTGTGGCAGTTGAAAAGC
>JAEXMK010000062.1 GCA_023444445.1 Pseudomonadota bacterium
CGGCAAGCTGCGCGACGGGAATATTGATGCTGGTCGAGGTCATGGTCTCGTCGATGCCGGAGCCTTGAGAATCGGTTCCGTAGATTTCGGTGACGGCGGCGGCCGTGAGCTCGGCGGGCGTTCCATCGAAGACGACGCGGCCCTGAGACATGCCGATAATGCGTTCGCAATAATTGCGCGCCGTATCCAGCGTATGCAGATTGGTGATGACGGTGATGCCTTCGCGCTCGTTGATGTCGCGCAACGCGTCCATCACGATCTTGGCATTGAGGGGATCGAGCGAGGCGATTGGCTCATCGGCCAGGACCATCTTCGGAGACTGCATCAATGCACGCGCAATGGCGACGCGCTGTTGCTGGCCGCCGGAAAGCGTGCCTGCCGCCTGCATGGCCACATGCTCGATGCCCAGCCGCTCCAGCGCGGCAATCGCCATCAGCCGCTCCTCATGGGTGAAGATGTTGAAGAGGCTAAGCGCCGTCGAACGGTGATTGAGGCGGCCGAGCATGACGTTGGTGAGCACGTCGAGGCGGGGCACCAGATTGAACTGCTGGAAAATCATGGCGCAGTCGCGCTGCCAGTTGCGGAGCGCCGCACCCTTCAGCGCCGAGACTTCGGTATCGTTGAAATGAATGGAGCCCGAGGAAGGGTCGACGAGGCGATTGATCATGCGCAGCAGCGTCGATTTTCCCGCACCGGAGCGCCCGATCACGCCGACCATCTGACCCTGCGGTATCTCGACATTTACGGAATCGACCGCAGTGTGGTTGCCGAAACGGCGCGTGACTTGCTTCAGGTGAAAGCTCATTTCCCCGTCCAATCTTCTTTTGACGGGGTTCCACGTAACAGCGGTGCGTGAAGCGCGAGTGTCAGTTTGATGAATAAAATATTACAGGTTTCCGCGGTGCTGCCTGCGCCTGTTCGCCGACAAAGCTTTCAGGAGGTATCTCGGTGCGCTGAAATCCGCACATCTCTCAAAGGCCTCGAGACAAAAAATCCCGGAGTTTTGCTCCGGGATTTTTAGCTGTTTCAGAAAAGGAAGGTTTCATCCGCCATATTTCGCGACGAAATCCTCTGCCGCCAGATTGCGGAAGTCGTCGAGAGCGCCGCGCAGAGTTGCATGGTTCCAGTCCCACCATTTCAGATCATCCATTTTCCGGCCCAGTTCAGCCGGGAAGCGTTCCCGGATCAGCTTGGCGGGCACGCCGCCGACGATGGTATAAGGGGCAACGTCTTTTGAAACGACCGCACCTGCGCCGATCACCGCGCCATTTCCAACGGTTACGCCGGGCAGGATGGTTGCGCCGTGGCCGATCCAGACATCGTGGCCGATGACGACGCGCTTGGCGCGGCGGGCAGCGAAGAAGTCCTTTTCATCCTCGGCGTCGTCCCAGTAGTTGTGGGCGCGATAGGTGAAATGGTGCAACGTGGCCCGTGACATCGGATGATTGGTGGCGTTGATGCGGACGGAAGCGGCAATGTTGACGAATTTGCCGATGCTGGCGCACCAGATGGCGCCATCCTGCATGACATAGGAGTAATCGCCCATGTCGACTTCCTCGATCCGGCAGCGCTCGGAAATTTCGGTATAGCGGCCGATAGAGGAATTGGTGACACGGGCACTGTCGTGGATGACGGGTTCGAGACCGACTCTTGAATTCATGCTGCTGCCTTCCGGGGAGAAAATTGCGAGACGTCGAGAATGCGGTCGGCCACGGCCTCACGCACTTCTTCGTCATGGAAAATGCCGAGCAAGGCGGTCCCCTTGCGCTTCTTTTCGGCGATCATCTCAACGACCACCCGCCGATTGGCGGCATCCAGTGAGGCAGTGGGTTCGTCGAGAAGCAGGATCGCATGATCGGTGATGAAACCGCGTGCGATATTCACACGCTGCTGCTCACCGCCGGAAAAGGTGGCCGGCGGCAGCGACCATAATTCCTTCGGCAGGTTGAGTTTCGAAAGCAGCGTTGCTGCCTGCTCGCGCGCCTCCTCGACCGCAACCTTGCGGGCAAAAAGCGGCTCGGCAACGACGTCTATCGCTGGAACGCGCGGCACGGTGCGCAGGAACTGGCTGACATAACCAATCGTGCGGTGGCGTATTTCGAGGATTGTCCGCGGCGAGGCGCTGCCGATATCGATGACCTCACCCCGATGGCGAATGAGGATCTGTCCGCTGTCGACGGCGTAGTTGCAATAGAGCATTTTCAGGATCGAGCTTTTGCCAATGCCCGAAGGGCCGCCGAGCACGACGCATTCGCCGCTAGAGACGGAGAAATTGACATCGCGGACGACTGGCAGCTCGATACCGTCGCGAAGATGCATGGTGAAGCTTTTGAAGACTTCTGAAACGATGAGAGGCGTCGTCATGGTAGGTTCTTTCTTTCTGCGCGTGATTTTATCCGAAAACCGGGGACCACTTTTCAGAGCAACGCGGCTAGACCTGCAAAATGGAGGAAACAAGCAATTGCGTGTAGGGCTCGCGCGGATCGTCCAGCACCCGGTCCGTCAGACCGTGCTCAATGACGTCGCCGCCCTTCATCACCATCATCCTATGCGATAGCAGCCGCGCAACGGCCAGATCATGGGTGACGACGACGACGGCAAGGCCAAGATCGTTGACGAGGCCGCGTACGAGATCGAGCAAACGCGCCTGCACCGAGACATCAAGGCCACCCGTCGGCTCATCCATGAAAACGAGACGCGGCGAGGTAACGAGGTTACGGGCGATCTGCAGGCGCTGGCGCATGCCGCCCGAGAAGGCGCGCGGCTGGTCATCGATACGGTCGGTGCCGATTTCCACCCGCTCCAGCCATTCGCTGGCCGATTGGCGGATATTACCGTAATGCCGGTTACCGACAGCCATCAGCCGCTCGCCGACATTGGCGCCGGCAGACACCGCCATGCGCAAGCCATCCGCCGGGTTCTGGTGTACGAAACCCCAGTCGGTCCGCATCAGGAAGCGCCGCTCGGCCTCACCCATATGGTAGAGATCACGCATGGAGCCGTCGCGCATGCGATATTCCACGCTTCCCGCCGTTGGCATTAGCCGGGTGGAAATGCAATTGAGAAGCGTGGTCTTGCCGGAACCGGATTCACCGACGATTGCCAGAACCTCGCCAGGGTAAAGCTCGAAGGAGACGTTGCGGCAACCGGCACGGTCGCCGTAATATTTGGAAACGTCCCGGACTTTCAGAAGCGGTGCGTCGCTCATTCTGCGGCCTCCTTCACATCCGCCAGCAGGTGGCCCTTGTGGCCATGGGCGCGGCGGTCTTCGCAATGGTCGGTATCGGAGCAGACGAACATGCGTCCGCCCTTGTCATCCAGCACCACCTCGTCCAGATAGACATTCTCCGCGCCGCACAGTGCGCAGGGCTTGTCGAAGCGCTGGATTTCAAACGGGTGGTCCTCGAAATCCAGGCTGACGACATCGGTATAGGGCGGTACGGCATAGATGCGCTTTTCGCGCCCGGCACCGAACAGCTGCAACGCCTCCGACATATTCATTTTCGGATTGTCGAATTTCGGCGTCGGCGAGGGGTCCATCACGTAACGCCCGGCAACCTTCACCGGATAGGCATAGGTGGTGGAGATGCGGCCGTTGCGGGCGATGTCCTCGTAAAGCTTGACGTGCATCAGGCCATACTCTTCGAGCGCGTGCATGACACGGGTTTCGGTCTCGCGCGGCTCGAGGAAGCGCAGGGGCTCGGGGATCGGAACCTGATAAACGAGGACTTGGCCCGAATGCAGTTCCTCCTCGGGAATCCGGTGCCGCGTCTGGATGATGGTGGCATCGCCGGTGCGGGTGGTGACATTGACATTCGCTACCTTCTGGAAAAAGGCGCGGATCGAAACGGCATTGGTCGTATCGTCGGCGCCCTGGTCGATCACCTTCAGCACGTCATCAGGACCGAGGATGGAGGCCGTCACCTGCACGCCGCCGGTGCCCCAGCCATACGGCATGGGCATTTCGCGGGAAGCGAAGGGAACCTGATAGCCGGGAATGGCGATGGCCTTGAGGATCGCCCGGCGGATCATCCTTTTGGTCTGTTCGTCCAGATAGGCGAAGTTGTAGGCAGCCAGCCCGTCGTCAAATGAAACTTCTTTAAGCATTGCGCGTTAGCCTTGTGAAAAAAGGAGTACAAGCTCATGGAGATTGGAATTCTTGCAGCCGTGTTCTTTGCTGTGTTTGCAGCATCGACCGTCTTTTGCGCTTACTGGTTTGG
>JAEXMK010000147.1 GCA_023444445.1 Pseudomonadota bacterium
TTCCTGTGACAGGCACAGGAATGAGGAGGAGATGAAGCGGACGCGCCCGAGCCTCCAAAAGCCGTTCCGGTTGAAACCCGTTCCGGTTTCAAGCGGTGCATTCACTCAATGCAGCCCACCCACCCCGAGATGCGTATCGATAATATCCGGATTTTCCACAAGCTCGCTCGACGGCCCATCCCAGACGATGCGGCCGCGCTCCATGATGATGGCGTGGTCGGCGAAATCGATGGCCATCTGGATGCGTTGTTCAACGAGAAGAATGGTCATTTCGCCTGACTGTGCCAGTTTGGAAAAGGCGGCCATCAGTTCTTCGCAGATGACGGGGGCAAGGCCTTCGAGCGGTTCATCAAGCAGCAGCACCCGCGGCTTTCCGAGAATGGTGCGGGCGGTGGAAAGCATCTGCTGCTCACCGCCGGAGAGTTGCGAGCCTAAATTGCGGCGCCTTTCCTTCAGGCGTGGAAACAGCGTGTAGGCTTCCTCGATGGCCGATTTTGCTCGTCCCTTGAGGCCGACGAACAGGTTTTCCTCCACTGTCAGCGTCGGAAACACATCACGCGTCTGCGGCACGTAACCGAGACCGGCGTAAGCGCGCGCCGCGCTCGGCAGGGCGGTAATGTCCTGCCCGCCGATGCTGATATTGCCGGAAAAACGTTTCGTCTGTCCAGCCAGCGTGGCGAAGAGGCTTGTCTTGCCGACGCCGTTGCGGCCGAGCACGGCGAAACGCGAGCCCGATGGCACGGAAAGCGACAGGCCCTCGATGACCCTTGTCGGGCCGTAACCGGCGGTGAGGTTGACGATTTCAAGCGGCGCTGCGGGCATCGGCGTAACTTCCCAGATAGGCTTGGCGGACTTCCGCATTGCTGGTGACGTCTTCAGGCGAACCATCGAAGATCACCGCGCCTGCAGCAAGCACCACCACACGTTTGGCAAAACGGAAGACCAGATCCATGTCGTGCTCGATCATCAGGATGGAGAGGTCGGCGGGCAACCGGTCGAGCGCCTGTTCGATGCGCGCGGTTTCCGTGGAAGGCACGCCTGCGGCGGGCTCATCGAGCAGCAGGATTTTCGGGCGAAGCGCCATGGCAAGCGCTATCTCGATCAGCCGCTGCTGGCCATAGGCGATTTCCCGCACCTTTGTTTCGGCAAGTGCGAGAAGGCCGAGCGTGCCCAGGATATCGCGGGCTTCGCTCATGACGGAGGGCATGGCACGGTAACGCCCGAAAATCCGCCCCGTCTTGCCCTCCCGCTGAAGAATGGCAAGCGCCACGTGTTCCTCCGGCGTCATGTCCTGAAACAGCCGGGTAACCTGGAAGGACCGCACGAGGCCGCGTTTCACGCGCTGGCTGGCGCTGAGGCCTGTGACGTCCTCGCCCGCGATGCGCACCGTGCCGGCCGAGGGTTTGATATTGCCGGTGACGAGATTGACGAAGGTGGTCTTGCCGGCGCCATTGGGGCCGATCAGCACGGTACGGTCCCCCGGCGACAGCGACAGCGACACATTGTTGGTAACGACGAGGCCGCCGAAATTCTTCTGCAGGCCGGTCACTTCGAAAATGGCGCTCATTTGCGATCTCCCCGCAGACGCGCGATGATCTGTTCGCCCGCGCCATAAAGCCCGCGTGGTGCAAAAAGCACGACGGCGATCAGCAGCAGGCCGACGATGGTGAGCCAATGGAACGGATTGGCGGCGGAAACGACATCCTCGAACCACATGAAGGTGACGGTGCCGATCAGCGCGCCGTAAAGCGAGCCCGCGCCGCCGAGCACCAGCATGACCAGCCCCTCGGCGGACAGCGTGAAGGAGAGGCTGTCGAGGCCGACCACCTGGGTGGAAATGGCGTTCAACGCGCCGCCAATGCCGGCGACGATGCCTGAAATAACGAACATCTTCAGGATTGTACCATTGACGGCGCCGCCCATGGCCTGAATGCGGATGCTGTCCTGCTTGACGCCACGGCACAACATGCCGAAGGGCGAGTTGACCACGACCCTGAGGGCGAGGAAGACGACGAGCAGCAGACAGACGCCATAGATATAGGCGGTGCGGCCATAAAGATCGAATTCGAAGGTGCCGAACAGCGCATCTGGCGACACGCCTGACAGGCCGTCGCTGCCGCCGGTCCAGTTCGACGCCTTGTTGGCCGCCTCATGGAACAGATGGATGACGGCGATGGAGAGCACCAGTTGCGGCAGGCCATGTGCGCGTAGCAGAACCGTGCCTGACAGCAACCCGGCCAGGCCGCCCGCAGCCGCGCCGATGGCGGTCATCAGCAGCGGATCGGTGATGTTGAAATGAGCAGCGGCAATACCGGATGCATAGGCGCCTGCGCCGAACAGGGCGGCGTGGCCGAGCGTGGCGACGCCGCAATAACCGGTGACGAGATCGATCGACAGCACCAGAAGAACAATTGCGATGATGCGCGTCAGAAGCGCCAGATTATCCGGAAACAGGAAGTAACCGATGATGGCGGCGGCGATGATGACAAGGGGCCCGCCCAACGCGCGCAGCGGCGAGCGCGCCTTGGGGATCCTGTTTGTTTCGGTTACGTCGTTCATGAGCACCGCCATCTCATTTCGCCCTTCCGAGAAGGCCGCGCGGGAACATCGTGATGATCACGATGACCGCCAGGTAAAAGAAGAATTCGCCGTATTCGGGGGCAAGATACCGCCCGGTCGTATCGATGGCGCCGAGCAGCAGGCAGGCGATGAGCGCACCGGGAATGGAGCCCGCGCCGCCGACTGAGACTACGACGAGGAAGGTGACCATGTAGCGCAGCGCATAATAGGGTTCGACCGGGAGCAGTTCCGCGCCGATGACGCCGCCCATGGCGGCAAGCCCAACGGCGATGGCGAAGCTGACGGCATAGATGACTTCGGTACGCACGCCGAGTGCCGCCGCCATGGCGGCATTGTCCACTGCCGCCCGCAGCTTGATGCCGAAGGCGGTTTTTTCGAAGGTGAACCACAGCGCGCCGGCCACGGCCAGCCCGCAGGCAATGGCGAAGATGCGGTGGGTGGCGATGGTGCGGAAGCCGAGATCGGTGGGGCCGGCCAGCTGCTGCGGCAGCGGAATGGTCTTCAACGTCGGGCCGAAGACGAAATTGGCGATGCCGATGATGCAAAAGGTGATGCCGATGGTCATCAGCACCTGCGTCAGTTCCGGCGCGCCATAGATGCGGCGATAGAGAAAACGCTCAAGCGGTATGGCGATGATGATGGTGCCGACGATGGCGACGAGGATCGCTGCCGCATAACCGAGACCGAGGCCGTGGGCGGCATAGGAGGCGAGATAACCGCCGATCATGGCAAAGGCGCCATGCGCGAGGTTGACCACCCGCATCAGCCCCATCGTCACCGAAAGGCCGATGGAGATGATGAAAAGGACCATGCCATAGGCAAGCGCATCGATGAGGATGCTGAAGACCGTCTGCATGCTGAAAAAGCTCCTCCCGGTGCTGCAATGCCCGAACCGGGCCGGAACCGAACCGCCGCAAGGACGGTTCGACCCGCTTTGAATGGCCGCTGTTATTTTGCTGCGGCGAGGCCCGGATCGCCCTGTTTTTCGAACGTCTGGACTTCCTTGTTATAGTAGCTGCCATCATCTGCCTTGGCCACTTCGCGCAGATAGATGTTCTGCGTAATGTGTCGGCTTTCCGGATCGATGCTGACTGGGCCGCGCGGGCTTGTCCAGGAAAGACCCTTCACAGCCGCCACTGCCTTTTCCGCATCCTGCTTGCCGCCGGTGGCCTCTATCATCTTGCTGATGACATACATGCCGTCAAAGGCGCCGACTGCGGGGAAGGAGAGTTCCTTGGGGTTGCCGATGGCCTTGGTCGCGGCTTCCACGAAAGTCTTGTTTTCAGGCGAATCATGCGAGACGGCGTAGTGGAAGGTCGTCTGCATGCCAAGCGCCGCTTCACCGAGCGCCGGCAGATCGGACTCCTGCGTCAGATCACCCGGTGCGAAAAGTTTGATGCCCGATGACTTCAGGCCGTTGTCGTTGAAGGCCTTTACGAAACCGAGCGTCGTTGGGCCCGATGGCAGGAAGGCGAAGACGCCCTGCGCGCCGGAATCCTTCACGCGCTGCATGATCGGGCTGAAATCGTTGGTCGAAAGCGGCATGCGGATGCTTTCGACAACCTCGCCGCCGGCGGCGGTGAAGGCCGCCTTGAAGGCGTTTTCGGCATCGACGCCGGGGCCGTAATCGCTGACCAGCGAAATGACCTTCTTCACGCCGCCATCAAAGGCCACCTTGGCGATGGGGGTGGAGGTCTGCCAGGTGGTGAACGAGGTGCGCACCACGTAGGGGCTCTTGGTCACGATGGCCGAAGTGGCGGCATTCATGATGACCATCGGCACGTTGCCCTGCTTCAGCAAAGGCGTGACGGCCATGGCGTCGGGGGTGAAATAGAAGCCGGCGAGATATTGCACGCCTTCCTTCACCACCAGCTCCTGCGCCAGCGCCTTGGATTGCGCTGGATCGGCCTGTGGCACATCGCGATAGACGACCTCGACCGTGTCATTGCCCACCTTGTTGCCGTGAAGGGCAAACCAGGCATCAATACCTGCCTTGAAGTTCTTGCCTTGCAACGCGAACGGGCCGGAGAACGGACCGACCACGCCGACCTTGATGGTCTCGGCATAAGCGGCCGTACTAAAGCAGATGGCCGCGATGGCGGCGGTGATCCGTAATTTCATGGTTTCCTCCAAATGCGCCCGTGGCTCCCATCCACCGGTTCAGGTCGCCAGATTGATGATTCATAATATTGAAGTAAAATGAAATAAGGGGGGCGACAAATAACCTGACGGTTATTAATTCCCCGCTATTCCGCTCTGCCCAACATCGGATAGGACGTTAAGCGCCGCCCGGCAATTCTCAAACCGGCGGCGGCCTGAAGCGAAGACAGCTTCGGGCAAACTCGACGCAGGAAAGTAAAGGCATGAAGATGAAGCCAATGCCAATGCCTTAACCAGTTCTAAGGGGATTGTTTGTAGTCTCCCCAAGCATATTTTGGAACTTTGTTGGTGTCTCGATGAGCGAATATCAGAATAAAGCTGTTGAGCTAATGCGAAATCGTATTGGAGAAAATGCGCTCAACAACACGATCGAGCGCCGTGAAGCATTCCTGCGCAAGGCGCTTACGCTTTATCACGCCATGGGCGGAACGGCGGAAGGCCTGCAGGCAGCGGTGAAGGATGCCGTGTCCACGCCGGCGCCCAGCATCGACGTGGCCGTCGGTGACGTCATGTACAAGCTTGCTGCGATCGGCCACGTCGCCGATATCGATATCATGCAGGCGGGTTACAACAAGCTCGACGCCGCCAATCTGCATATTCTCAGCAAGGGCAAGAAGCTGCTGCAGAAGCAGCGGGACAAAAAGCTCTCTGCTGCCGCGATGCCGATAAAGTAGGCCGCCCATTACGGGCGGCCACAAGCTCAGGCGACTTCCCTGACGAGAATCTCCTGCCAGGCATCATAGGCCGATAGAACCGTTTCCATCTGTGCGGTGTGGCCGGTAATGAAGTCGTTGCCGTAGATCGTCTCATCAGGATATTCGGTGATCAGCGTCATCGGCACGGTGTGGCGGTCGTCGACGGAAGACAGGCACGGGAAACCGTTGATGATGCGGAAACCGGTTTCGCCGGCATGGATTTCATAAAGAGCGATCTGTCGGTTGTTGTAATCGAGCAGGCCGGGAATGGCGCCGAGATGACGGGTCACCCGGTCGAGCAGGGCTTCGGCCTGCTTTTCCCAATCCGCGTGGTGGCGGATGATGAGGAAGAAACCCTTCGGCAGCGTCCACATGGCGAAATTGCGCGGCACGTAACCGGATAGAGGTCGGGTCCACTCATGCGAGGGATAACCGTGCAGGTTCACATGCAGCTTCGCGCCACTTATCTCCTGCGCCTTGAAGCGGATTTCCTTTTCGTTGAGATGGCTGCCTGAATTTTCCAGCGTGCGATATTCGAGGTCATCGCCGAGTGCCGTATAGCGCGCGGCATGGTGCATATGGCGCGGATTGTCGACGCGCAGGCGCTGGTGCAGGGCATAACCGTCAGGGTTTTCCAGCGGAGAAATCGTGAAATGCGCGCCCTTGCGTGCGACAAGTTTGCGGGCCGCGCGGATCGCGCCGACGACGCCTGTGGTTTCGTTCGGATGCTGGCCACCGCTGATCATCACGGCAGCATCGCTGCCGGCAACATATCGGGCGGCAAGGGTACGGCCGGAGCGGGAACGCGCCTCGAAAGCCTCGCCGCCGATGCCTGAGAGCAGTTTTGCGATCTGGCCCGCAGCGATCGGTTCGCGTGCCTCATCGATCAGCTGTTCGCCGCCATCAAGAAAGGCTGTGGTGAGCGGCCGTGTCTCGATGCGAACGGAGACTTCGCCTTCACTTTTCACGATTTCCGGCACGATCTGGCCGGGCTTCAGGCCCCTGTCACCCAATGGACGGCCGGACTTCTTCTGGAAGAATTCCAGGAGCGAGAAATAAAAATCCTCATGCAGCGCCTCGCGCAGGCTGACGACCTCATCGCCAACGGAAAGGGCCAAGTCCTCGGCCGGATGCGCGACGCGGATATTTAGCTCCTCGAAATAGGGCTCTTCATCGCTCCAGCCGTGGTTGGCGACGGCGTGGATTGCCGCGTGGAAAAGCTGTTCGTATTCCGTCTCCAGCCTTTCGCCCGAGGCATCACCGGCAAGCCGGAACCAGCCGGTGGGAGAGACATTGGTTTCACCCACGATATCGGTATGGACCTGATTTGGAGCGAGAACCTTGAGGGTTTCACTCTTGCCATTGCGGCTCAGCGTAACATCATAGTGGAAGGCATCGTCCTCGCGGGCGATGAAATCCAGCTTCGCATCGCCCACCAGCGCCGCCAGCGGATAGGCCTCCAGCCGGAAACGATTGGCGGGGGCGTTTTCGTGCACCGGGTACCGCACCTCGATGGCGTCAACGCCATCGAAATTGACCTCTTCCAGAAAGGTGAAGAGAAGGGGCTTGTAGGCGTTGCGGATTCGGGCGCTGACCCCCTTTTTCTTCAGCCTGTTTTCAGCCTCGCGGCGGCTTTTGGCATCATCGAAGGTCCATGCCTCGAAGGACTGGCCGGGCTCGGCGCGGGCGACCAGCCTATCCAGAGTGCGCGCGAAAGTCTGGTCGAAAATCTGGCTCATGGGTTACCTCGAGGTTCTGCCTGTTGGGTCAAGGCTGTCGCGCAGCCAGTCGCCGAGAAGGTTAAGGCCAAGCACGGTGAGAAGGATAGCAAGGCCTGGAAAGACGCTAACCCACCATGCCGTCTGCAAATAGGTCCGCCCATCCGCCAGCATGCCGCCCCAGCTTGGAATTGTCGGATCAACGCCGAGACCAAGGAAGGTGAGGCTGCTTTCCAGCAGGATGTTGTTGGCGACATTGAGCGTCATCAGCACGATGACCGGGCCGATGAGGTTCGGCAGCAGGTGCTGGAGAATGATGCGCCAGTCTTTCACGCCAATGGCGCGGGCGGAAAGGATGAATTCTCGCTCCCGCAGCGTCAGCACCGAGCCGCGGACGAGACGGGCATATTGCACCCATTGCGAGACGATCAGAAGGATGATGGTGTTGGTGAGACTGCCGCCGACAATGGCGATGAAGGTGATGGCGAGCAGAATGAAGGGCATGGCGAGCTGGATATCGGCAAAGCGCATGACCAGCATATCCCAGAAGCCGCGGTAATACCCGGCCACCAGGCCAACCGCGACGCCGAAGATGACAGCGCCGATGACCGAGGTGAAACCGACCAGCAGCGAAATCTTGCCGCCAGCGACGACGCGGGCGAGAACGTCACGCCCCAGCGGATCGGTGCCGAGCGGATGGGCGGCATTGGCGAAGGGTTTGGCAAGGCGCGCCATCAGGTCGATCTTGTCCGCACCGCCCGGAAACAGCACGTCGGAGAAGACGACGGCAAGGCAGATGATTGTTGTCAGCGACGCGCCGAGGACGAATTCGAGATTGGTGAAGCGCGCGAGACGCGAGGTTTTGGCAGCCATCGTCACTTACTCCGTGCGGATGCGCGGATCGACAAGGCCATAGGCGATATCGACCAGAAGGTTGATGCCGACGATCATCAGCGACAACACGGTGATGACGGCTTGAAGCACGGGATAATCGCGCGCGCCGACCGCGTCGAAGGCCAGCGTGCCGAGGCCCGGCCAGTTGAAAACGCGCTCGATGACGACGATGCCGCCCAGTAGACCGCCAAATTGCAGGCCGAAATAGGTGATGAGCGGAATGGCGCAATTGCGCAGCGCGTGTTTGTAGAGAACCTTGCTTTCGCTGAGGCCCTTGGCGCGTGCCACCATGACATATTGCGAGCGCAGCGTATCGAGCATTGCGGTTCGCACCAGGCGGACATTGGTGGCGGTCAGGATGACGCCCATCGTGACCGCGGGCATGATGTAGCTTGTAAAACCACCCATGCCGCTTGGCGGCAGCCAGCCGAGCGTGATGGAGAACAACAGCACCAGCATGGTGGCTAGCCAGAAATTCGGGAAGGACAGACCGACGAGGGAGAAGATGCGGATCACCTGATCGGCCGTCTTGCCGCGCGAGGTCGCCGCCTTGATGCCGAGCGGAATGGAAAGGGCAATCGACACCGCCATGGAGATGAAGGCGAGAAGCAGCGTTGCGGGCAGGGCATCGGCAATGAGGCGCGAGACCGGCGTGCTGCCCGTGAAGCTGCGGCCGAAATCGAGCGTCACGAGGCCCTTCAGGAAGCTGAAATATTGCACGAAGAACGGCCGGTCGGTGCCGAGCGCCGCACGGATGCGAGCCAGATCATCTTCCGTCATGCTGCCGCCGCCCTGGAACATCGTGACGGCGGGGTCACCCGTCAGGCGGATGGCGAAGGAAACGAGAAGGGTGATGGCGATGACGACAAAAATCGCCTGCAGCAATCGCTTGATGAGGAAACCGGCCACGTTTTTTACCTTGAAGAGAGATCCGGCCTTGCCCGCATTGCGGCGGGCAAGGTGTTGATCAGAAACCAGCCTGATTATTCGACGGTGACGTCGGTCAGCTTCAGGCGGTTATCCGGCGGTGCGACGAAACCCTTGACCCGCTTGTTGATGCCGTAAATGGCATTGGTGTTGTAAAGCGGGATTTCCAGCGCGCGTTCGGCGGTGTAGCTGCCGATTTCCTTGAGGATCTTTTCGCGCTCGGCGCGGTCGGTCAGCGGACGCTGGGATTCCAGCAGCTTGTCCAGCTTTTCGTCCTTGTCGTAAGGGTTCCACTTTTCACCCGAGTGGTACATGGAATAGGCGGTGTTGTCGTAATCGAAGGTCCAGCCGCCCCATTTCTGCTGGAACATCGCGCCGGTTTTGCCCTGCGGTATGATGTCGTTCAGCAGCACGTTGGTTTCGTAGGGCTTGATGGTGGCGGTGATGCCGACCATGGAGAGGTAGCTGGAAATAACCTGCGCCACCTCGTTCATCGTTGCGTCATTGCCGCGGATATCGATCTGCAGCGCCGCACCCGGCTTGACGCCGGCTTCCGCGAGAAGCTTCTTGGCGCCTTCCGGATCGTAGGGCAGCGGTTTCAGATCGGCGTCGTAGCCGAAGGACAGCGCGCTCTGGAAGCTGGCGATTTCGGAAGCCTGACCGGCGAGGATCGACTTGACGATCGTGCCGCGGTCGACCGCCATGATGATGGCCTTGCGCACCTTCGGATCGGCAGTGATGCCGTCACGGGTGTTAAAACGCAGCGCATCCACCGTCGGGCCGGGAACGCTGACGATCTGAAGCTTGGAATCGCCTTCGATGACCGGGATCATGCCAATCGGGATGGTGGGCGGAATGACGAGATCGACGCGGCCTGCCTGCAATTCGGCAACGGCGGTCGCCGGCTCGGAGATGAAGCGATATTCCAGTTCGGAAAGCTTCGGCGCACCGCCCCAATAATCCGGGTTGGCTTCAAGCTTGATGTTAGTCTTCGGCGCATAGGATACGAATTTGAATGCGCCGGTGCCGACCGGATTGAGGTTGAAGTTGTCCTCACCCTTTTCCTGAATGTACTTCGGCGGCACGATCATGCCGCCATAACCGGCAAGCTTGGTCAGAAGCACCGGATCCGGCGCCTTGAGCTTCATGTCAACGGTGTAGTCGTCGATGATATCGACGCTTTCGATGGCGACATAGTTGGAGCGCTGCGGGCCCTTGGCACCCTGTTCGCCGAGAAGGCGCTCGAAGGTGAACTTGACGGCGGCGGCGTTGAAGGGCTCGCCATTGTGGAACTTGACGTTCTGGCGCAGCTTGAAGCGGATGCGCTTGCCCTCATCCAGCTCTTCCCAGGATTCGGCGAGGCCGGGCACCAGTTTCAGGTCCGGTCCGCGATAGGTGAGGCCATCGAAAATGTTGGTGGCGACAGCCGCCCATTGCACGAGGAAGGTGTCGATCGGATCCCAGCTGCCCGGATCCTGTGGGCTGGAAATGGTCATCTTGCCGGCGGCAAGAGCCGGTGCGGCGGTAAAGGCCGTTGCGGCCATGGCAAGCGCGACGAACGTTGTCGTCATCCCCTTCTTGATTATTGTCATCTACCTGTTCCTCTTCAGATGGTTGTGGTTCTGGTTGTTATTCAGGCGCTCTTCGCGATGAAGTGGCCCGGATTGATTTCCTCATGGGCGAGAATGGCCGGCTCATCGCCGACACGGCGCACGGGATTGGGAATTTCGCCCTCGATCATGGCGATGCGGCGCTCGATGGTCGGATCGGCCACCGGCACGGCTGATAGCAGGCGGCGGGTGTAATCATGCGTCGGCGTTTCGAAGACCTGGCGGCGGCTGCCCATTTCCATGATCTGGCCAAGATAAAGCACGGCGACGCGGTGGCTCATCTTTTCCACGACAGCCATGTCGTGGCTGATGAAGAGATAGGCGAGACCGCGCTCGGCCTGCAAATCCATGAACAGATTGATGATCTGCGCCTGGATGGAAACGTCGAGCGCCGAGAGCGCCTCGTCCGCGATGATGAGCTTCGGATCGGAAGCCAGCGCACGGGCAATGCATACGCGCTGGCGCTGGCCGCCTGAAAACTCGTGCGGATACCGCGCGGCGTGCTCGGAGGAGAGGCCCACACGCTCCAGCAATTCATCCACCCGTCGCTTTACGGCCTTTTGATCATTGATCAAACCGTGGGTGTTGATCGGCTCGGCAATCGAAAAACCGACCGTCTTGCGCGGATCGAGCGACGCGAAGGGGTCTTGGAAGATATATTGCACTTCCTGACGCATGCGGAAGCGTTCCGCCGCCGACATCTGTGCAAAGCTGCGGCCGTTAAAGGTTATTTCGCCCGAGATGGCCGACTGCAACTGCTGGATGGTGCGGCCGATGGTGGATTTGCCGGAACCGGATTCGCCCACCAGCGCCAGCGTTTCGCCGGCGTGAATATCGAAGCTGACCTTCTGCACGGCGCTAAGGCGGTGCGTCGCCTTGCCGAACAGGTTCTTGCGGATATCGAAGCGCACGAACAGGTCTTTGACCGACAGAAGCGGTTTCTGATCGTATTTCGCGGTATTTTGCACGCGCTCTTCACCGATCACGACCGGCTGGCCATCCTGCAACACGGTGAGCGGCAGGCGCTTGGGAAACTCTTCACCTTCCATGCTGCCGAGGCGCGGAACGGCGGAAAGCAGGGCGCGTGTATAGGGGTGCTGCGGATTGGCGAAGATGTCCTTGACCGGACCTTCCTCCACCTTCTTGCCCTTCCACATAACGACGACGTCATCGGCCATTTCCGCCACCACGCCCATGTCATGGGTGATGAAGACCATGCCCATGCCGAGCTTCTTTTGCAGATCGCGCATGATGTTGAGGATCTGCGCCTGAATCGTCACGTCAAGCGCCGTCGTCGGCTCGTCGGCGATCAGAAGCTTGGGCCGACAGGCAAGCGCCATGGCGATCATCACCCGCTGACGCATGCCGCCGGAAAGCTGGTGCGGGTATCGCTTCAGAAGCTCGGCGGCATCGGGCAGGCGCACCATTTCAAGCAGCTTCTGTGCTTCTGCCATAGCCGCCTGTTTACCCATCTTCTCATGCAGGACAAGCACTTCGCAGATCTGGTCGCCGATGGTGAACACAGGGTTGAGCGAGGTCATCGGCTCCTGGAAGATCATGGCGATCTCCTTGCCGCGGATCGAGCGCATCTCTTTCTGAGAGGCCTTCAGCAAGTCCCTGCCTTCAAACAGGATTTTGCCTGTGGGGTAGGTCGCGCCCATCATGTCCGCAAGGCGCATGGTGGAGAGCGATGTGACCGATTTTCCCGATCCGGATTCGCCGACGATCGCCACCGTACGGCCAGGCTCGACGCGAAAGGAAATATTGTCCACGACGCGGCTGTTGCCAAACTCGACGCTCAGGCCTTCGACGGACAGCAGGGCGTTTGCGTTTGCGGCAGTCATGTCAGCGTCTCCGGCTTGGCCCGCGCCGGTGAAGGGCGCGGTGGTCTGGAAAAAGAAAAGGGTGATGGGCAGGCGAACTACGCGCAACGCCGGGCGGGAATGTCGAAAATGTCGCGTGAGATCGCATCTTCAGGATGCTTTTTCACAGGGAGCCACGCGACAAGCGATGCCCCACATTAATAGCCGCAGTACTCCCGCAGCCGTGCTGGTTACATCGATGGCCACCGCCCGACGCGAAACGCTGGACGCCAATTCGACAATGCGCATGAAACCTTATTCTCCCCCACCCTTGTTTTATAGAAAAAGCTAACAAAACAGAACAATCATGTCCATAGTGTTGAACAATTTTTGTGTACTGCTCTACAAATGCGCATATGCACGGATTTTGACCGCGTGTTCCTGCCGAATGCTGACCAAAGAGGCGTGTATTCCGCCTTGAGTGTCACTGAAAACGCTGAGAAGAATGAAGAGGAATGGGATGTCGGGTATGAGCAACAGTGCAGGCGCAGTCAGGCTGAGAGGCTTTCTACGATGCTTGTCCAGGGATGATGTCGAACTGGTCCGGCGCCACCTTCCTGAACATCTTCGTCTGACGAGAGAGGAACCCGGCTGCATTTCCTTCGCGGTATCCGAGACAGACGATCCCCTGATCTGGCGGGTTGAGGAGGTTTTTGCTGATCGTGACGCCTTTGATTTTCATCAGCGGCGGACGCGGGCGTCGGAGTGGTTTATGGCGACCTCCGCCATTCCACGCGATTACGAGATAACGACATGGGAATAAATGAGAACAGGCCGCAGCGGCATTCCTGCCGGCTGCGGCCTGTTCGGATTTCGCTGCCGAAACCTATTCCTTCGGCATGCCAACCGGCGGCGCAAGGCGTCGTTGCGCGGCGATGCGGAAGGGGGCGTTCATGGCGCCATAACCGCCGTAAGCACCACGCCTTTCAATGATTTCGAAGAAGAAACCTTCGCCGAAGGTGCGGCTGTAGATCTGGAAATATTCGCCATTGTCGTCGCGGTCATAAAGGATGCTCGCCGCTCTGAGCGCATCGGAAAATTCCGGTTCCAGACCGAAACGGGCTTCCAGATCGTCGTAATAATTGCGCGAGATCGGCAGGGCCTGAAAACCGCGAGCCTGCATCGCCTTGGCCGTTGCGAAAATATCGTGGGTGGCGAAGGCGATGTGCTGGATGCTGGTGCCGAATCCTTCAGCCAGGAATTTGCCGGCGAAGGTCTTGCGATTGTCGGCACCGTTCATGGTCAAGCGAAAATGCGGCGAGGGTACGCTTTCAATCGCCTGGCTGCGCACCAGCCCGCCCGGATCGACCACATCGATCATCGGTGTGCGGCGGGAGGAAAACAGCGAGGTGTAAAACAGAAGCCAGGTCAGCATCTCATCATAATGTGTTGTTTGCGCGAGATGATCGATCCGCGTCAGGCCGGCATCGCTGGCCGTCCTGTGCCCCTGTGTCGGCTCGAATTCCTTGTCCCAGATGGAGGCGAGGGCCGGGGTGTCATCAAGGAAATAGATGACGCCGTTGCCCACGCCCTGAATGGCGGGAACCGAGACTTCACCTGTCTTTCGCGGCTCGGCAAAGGTCGGAGCACCGAGCGCTTCTGCCCGCGCCAGTGCCGCCTTGGCATCATCGACCTTCAGTCCGAAGGCATAGGCATTGGTGCCGTGGATCGAATAGGACGCGCCGGCGAAGCTGTCGCCATCATCGCTGGTATTGATGACGATGCGGATGTCGCCCTGCGTATAGAGATCGACCGTGCGGTTGCGGTGCTGCGCCGATTTCTCAAAGCCGAGCGTGGCGAGCAACGCCTCCAGATTGGCCTTTTCCTCTGGTGCCGTGGTGAATTCGACGAATTCCACGCCCTGTGTGTGCACTCGTTCCGGCATCGCTGGTACGTCGATGCGAATATCGGGTTCGAGACGCCGCACCTGGTCCATAAGGTTGATCAGCGAGCGGTGGCCATCTTCGGCAAGCAGCCGCGCCGAGCCGCCACGGAACTGGTCGTTGAAGATTTCAAGCGAAAGCGGCCCACTATAGCCTGTTGCCGCCACGGCGCGCATGAAATCCACCACAGGCAGATCGCCTTCTCCCGGCATATTGCGGAAATGGCGGCTCTAGTAGAGCAGATCCATGTCAATCAGGGGGGCATCGGCCAGCTGCACGATGAATATCTTGTCGCCGGGAATGGAGCGGATCGAATTGGGGTCAATCTTGCGCGACAGCGTGTGGAAACTGTCGAGAATGATGCCGACACTGGCGTGGTCGGCGCGGCGCACCACCTCCCAGGCGTCGCGGTGATCGCTGATATGGCGACCCCAGGCCAGCGCCTCGTACCCGACGCGAACGCCATGTTTTGCAGCAAGCTCACCCAGCTGATGGAAATCGGCCGCGGCCCGGTCGATGCCGCCGAGCGAGACCGGTGAGACATTCGAGCAGATCAGCATCAGATCGGTGCCGAGTTCGCCCATGATGTCGAATTTGCGCTGAGCACGCTCGAAGGCGCGGGCACGGTGGGGTTCCGGCATGCCCTCGAAGTCGCGGAAGGGCTGGAAGAGGGTAATCTCAAGGCCGTGATCGGCGGCCAGCGCCTTCACCTCGCGCGGCGAAGCATCGTAGGTCAGGAAATCGTTCTCAAAAATCTCAACGCCCGAAAAGCCTGCTTTGGCAATCGCCGCTAGTTTTTCGGGGAATTCGCCACTGATCGATACGGTTGCAATGGATGTGCGCATTGGCATGCCGTGTCCTGCTGTGTCATAGCTCGCCATATTGCCTTCCTTTTCAGCCTTATGTACTGATTGGTTAATAATACGGGCGTGGGCGGTAACCGCAAGCCCAAGGGTGGATTGATCGACCATGACGAAAACCGCGACTTCCAAACGCGCAGCAGAAATCAAGCCGGCAAAACGGGATCCTGAAGGCGTCCGCCGCGACATTCTGTCCGTGGCGATGGAAGAATTTTCGCAAAACGGACTGTCTGGAGCGCGGATCGATGAAATCGCCGCGCGCACGCGCACGTCCAAGCGCATGATCTATTATTACTTCACCGACAAGGAGAGCCTTTATCAGCATGTGCTGGAAGAGGCATATGCCAAGGTACGCGGAGGGGAAAGCGATCTGAGCCTGGATGAGCTGGAGCCTGTGGCGGCACTCGAGAAGCTCTGTCGGTTCACGTTCGATCACCACCGGCGTAATCCGGCCTTCATCCGAATGGTGATGATCGAGAATATTCACCACGGGCGGCACATGCAGTCTTCCGGGACCATACGCGAGTTGAACCGCACCGCCATCGAGGCGCTGGAGAGCGTGCTTGTGCGCGGCCAGCAGAGCGGCATCTTTCGGCAGGGCATCGACGCCTTGGAATTGCACTGGCAGATCAGCGCCCTGTCGTTTTTCAACGTCTCTAATGTCGCGACGTTCTCGTTTATCTTTGGCGACAGCCTGTTTACCGATGACGGCCAGGAGACCTTGTCGCGGCACGCCAGCGACATGGTGCTGCGTTATGTGCTGGCGCCCGCCCATCTCACGAAGATCGTGAAAGACGCTTGATAAGGTGGCTGAGAGCCACCTCGTATCCTTCGATACCCAAACCAGCGATCACGCCCTCTGCACGGGGCGAAATATAGGAGTGGTGCCTGAAGGACTCGCGCTTGTGAATGTTCGAGATGTGCACTTCGATGACCGGAGCCTCGAAGGTATTCAGGGCATCCAAGATCGCTACAGAGGTGTGTGTGAACGCGCCGGGATTGATGACGATGCCCGCGGACTTGCCGCGGGCTTCATGGATCCAGTCGATGATCTCATATTCCCGGTTGCTCTGGGCAAAAAACAGCGTGTGGCCAGCAGCGTCGGTGATGGCGCGGCAGTTTGCTTCGACGTCGGCAAGCGTTTCATAGCCATAGATTTCCGGCTGACGCTGGCCAAGCAGGTTGAGATTGGGACCGTTGAGGACCGTGAAGAGGCTCATGCGACGCCCTCCGCCATGCATAGTTCGGTGAAATGCGCCGTCATGCGCTCGGCGTCCGGCTCGCGTCCGCAGAACAGCCGGAAGGCGCCAACGGCCTGGAACACCGTCATGCCGCCGCCTGGCAAGGTGCGGCAACCCTTCTGTGCCGCGGTGGCCAAAAGCTCTGTCACAAGCGGCATGTAGACAATGTCGGCCACCCAATGTCGCTGTTCGATCAGATCGGCGGCAACAGGCATGCCGGGATGGGCGGGCATGCCCATCGGGGTGGCGTGGATCAGGCCATCTGCATAGGGCAGTGACGCAGCCGGGTCATTCACCGCAAAGGCGCGGCCCTCACCAAAACGACCGTTGAGGTCCTGCGCCAGGCGTTCTGCCCTTGCCATATCCCGATCAAAAATATCAAGACGGGCAATGTCGAGCTTCAGCGCCGCGTGTGCGACGGCAACCCCCGCGCCACCCGCGCCGACCAGCAGTGCCCGATCGCGTTTTGCATCCGGCAGGCCACGGACGAAGCTTTCGTGAAAGCCATACCAGTCCGTATTATGGCCGATCCGTCGCCCATCGCGAAAAACCACCGTATTGACCGCGCCCAGCATCCGGGCGTCGTCCGACAGTTCATGCAGATGCGGGATGACCGCCTGCTTGAACGGATGGGTAATGTTGGTCCCGGCAAACCCGCGTGATTCAAGCTCGGAAAGAAGCTCCGGAAGCGCCGTTTCCGGCAGTTTGCGGGCGGTGACATCCACAAGCTCATAGGAATAATCGAGACCATGGGCCGCCCCCTCGCGCATATGCAGAGCAGGCGATTTCGATAGCTGGATGTCGGCGCCTATCAGGCCGACCTTGAAGGATTTTTTTTCTGTCATGATCAGGTGTCGCTCATCGGACGGTGTGGGAGAGGCGGGACGATCCCCGCCCGCCTTAAGAGCGCGCGAACCTCAGTGGTGGGCGAGAATTTCGCCGAGGAACGTGCGCGTGCGCTGGTGCTTGGGGTCGCGGAAAAATTCGTCCGGCGGACCTTCTTCGATGATTTCGCCTTCCGACATAAAGATCACCCTATCGGCAACCTGCCGGGCGAAACCCATTTCATGGGTCACGCAGATCATCGTCATGCCGTCGCGGGCAAGACCGATCATGGTGTCGAGCACCTCTTTGACCATTTCCGGATCGAGAGCCGACGTCGGCTCATCAAACAGCATGGCCTTCGGTTCCATGCACAGCGCACGCGCGATCGCCGCACGCTGCTGCTGGCCACCGGACAGCTGGGCCGGGTATTTGTCTGCCTGATTGAGGATCCGCACGCGCTCCAGATATTTGCGCGCCGTCGCCTCTGCGTCGGCTTTCGAGACGCCCTTTACCCGCATCGGGGCGAGCGTACAGTTTTCCATGATGGTCTTGTGCGGAAAAAGATTAAAGCTCTGGAAGACCATCCCCACCTCGCGGCGCACCGCATCGATGGCGCGGCTCGAATCCGAGAGCGTTGTGCCCTCGACCGTAATCTTGCCTTCCTGGATCTCTTCCAAGTGATTGATGCAGCGGATGAGCGTTGATTTTCCCGACCCGGACGGTCCGCAAAGAACGATCTTCTCGCCTTTGCGAACTGTCATGTTGACGCTTTTCAGCGCGTGGAAGGCTCCATACCACTTTCCAACCCCTTCAAGGGCGATCAGCGGAGCCTGTTCGGCGGAGGATTGCGGCATGGAACGTTCCTTCATGCTTTGCAGCAGTGTTTAGTTGACGGTGTAGGGAATGTCGGGAAGCGAGGCCGGAAATTCCGGAACCGGGCGCTTCATCCATTTGGCGTAGACTTTTGCGAGGTCGCCATTGGCCTTGGCCTTGTCGAGCCAGGCGTTAAGCGCTTCGTTCCAGTCCTTTTCACCGGGGCGGGTAGCGGCGCTGTTGTAGAGTGTCACAAGGTCGAACTTTACCTCGTAATCCTTGCCCCCTGCGGCCGCGAGACGGTCTCCATAAAACTGGTTGCCGCCGATCGCCTCGATCTGGCCCGACAGGATAGCCTGAATGGTGGCGGCGTCGTCATCGAAGCGAAGGATATTCGCCTTGGTGCCGGCCCCTGCGGTCAATGCCGTATCCATGGGGCTGGATTTTGGTGCGCCGACGGTCATTCCGGTCAGATCGTCGAAATTGGCGATCTTCTTGTCCTTCGTGGCGTAAACCGACATGACGTTATGAGCGTAAGGCTGTGCATATTGCACGTTCTTGGCACGTTCCGGTGTCATCCCCATCGATGCGAAAAGGGCGTCGACCTTGCCGGTGCGGAGGGTCGGTATGCGGTTGGCGACCGCAAGCGGCACGAACTCCACTTTCAGTCCAAGATAGTCCGCAAACCCCCGAGCCAAGTCGGCATCGTAGCCCTCCTGCACGCCCGATGAATTAATGAAGCCCCAGGGTGCATTGTCGCCCTGAATGCCGATCACCACCTTGCCGCTTGCCTTGGCTTCTTCCAATGTTCTGGCACTTGCACCCGAAGTCGTCAGGATTGGCAGCAAGGC
>JAEXMK010000042.1 GCA_023444445.1 Pseudomonadota bacterium
CGGGCGCCGGCCATGTTGCGGCCGTGAGTTGTCGTTCTGGAGCGATAAACTGGCATGGTGTTTTCCTCGATCTGTTGGCGAAGGGATAACACCGCTCAGCGCGGCACCTTCCCTTCCCGTTTTGCCGTTTTTCTAGCGCAAACCACAGGCCCTGTCACTGTCACCTTCCGGCAAAACAGTACGGTTCGGTACGGTACGCACTGAGATCATCACGCAATTTCGACAGATCACATCACAAATCCGCGATTTTTACGGTCTTCATACAGTTTTTATAACACGTCTTGAAACATCTCTGTGCAACAGCCGTATTCATTATCATAATCGATTTGTCGCCGTTACGCCCGGCTTTTGTGGAGGTTCACATGCCCGCCTATCGTCCCCCTCGCATCGCAGCCAGCGAGATCACGCCCAAGGGCATCTATCTCTCGCGGCGTTCCTTTCTGGGGACTGCGGCCGGGCTGGCAGCTATCGGGTTGGCCGGCCGCGACGCAATCGCAGCCCCACTTGCCGCGAAACCCGGCGCCTACAAACTCGACGAGAAGCTGACGCCCCTCGACGCCGTGACGAGCTACAACAATTTCTATGAATTCGGCGTCGGCAAATCAGATCCGAAGGAATATTCAGGCGACTTCAAACCGACCCCCTGGACGCTAAAGGTCGACGGCCTCGTCGGTAAACCACAGGAGTTTGGGATCGAAGATCTCCTGAAGTATCAACTCGAAGAACGCACCTACCGCATGCGCTGCGTTGAAGGCTGGTCTATGGCGATCCCGTGGATCGGATTTCCGCTTGCAACACTTCTGGACAAGGTCGAACCGTTGGGTAGCGCCAAATATGTGGCTTTCGAAACTATTGTCAGGCCCGAGGAAATGCCTGGACAGCGCGGTCTCTTCCAGCCGCTGAAATGGCCTTATGTCGAGGGTCTACGGCTTGATGAAGCCCGTCATCCGCTGACCATTCTGGCGCTCGGTCTTTATGGTGAAACCCTGCCGAACCAGAACGGCGCGCCGGTCCGGCTCGTTGTTCCCTGGAAGTACGGGTTCAAGGGCATCAAGTCCATCGTCCGCATCTCTCTGGTCGAACAGCAGCCGGAAACGACCTGGAAGAACTCCAACGCGCGGGAATACGGTTTCTATTCCAACGTCAATCCGAACGTCGATCATCCCCGCTGGAGCCAGGCGACGGAACAACGCATTGGTGAAGGTGGATTCTTTGGCGTGGAGAACCGCCCGACCCTGATGTTCAATGGTTATGAAGAGGTCGCAAACCTCTACACCGGCCTGGACCTCAAGGCGAATTACTGACCATGGCTTTTGCTCTTACCCTTCCCTCCCTGCCGAAGCGCTATCAGCCGGCGGCGATCTGGGCACTTTACATTGTCGGTCTGGCGCCGGGCGTATGGTATTTCTACCTCGCGGCGACGGGGGGCCTGGGGTTCAACCCTGTAAAGGATTTTGAACACCTTCTCGGCATCTGGGCACTGCGCTTTCTCTGTCTGGGATTGATGGTCACGCCGATGCGCGACCTTTTTAACATCAACCTCATCGCCTACAGGCGCGCGCTGGGTCTTATTGCCTTTTATTACGTGCTGGCACATTTCACCGTCTATCTGGTGCTCGATCGCGGCCTGGTCCTCAGCTCGATCGCTGGCGACATCCTGAAGCGACCCTACATCATGCTCGGCATGGCAGGCCTTCTGATGCTGGTCCCGCTGGCACTGACATCAAACCGCTGGTCGATCCGCACTCTTGGCAGCCGCTGGAACACCCTGCACAAACTCGCCTATCCGATCCTGCTGGCGGGCGTTCTGCACTTCGTGCTGGCGCGAAAGTCAATGACGCTGGAACCGGTCTTTTACATCAGCATCATGATCATCCTGCTGGGCTACCGGCTGGTGCGGCCGACGCTCATGGCACGCAGGAGGGCCGCTAAAAGCGCGACGACAGCCAGAACCGTCTCGCGATAAAGATGCCAACGAAATAACAGGCGATATTCCACAACGAAAAAACTCGGCCGAGCAGCAAAGCGCCGGCCGTTGTTGCTCGAAACGCATCAAGCGCCGGGAAATGGAGGAGCCTTATAAGTTCGACCAGTATCGCCACTGCACACGCCAATGGCGCAGCCAGCGATCGCCTCTCCGACCCCATGAACATTGCCACCAGAAAATAGACCATCGATCCCCAGAGGATCGAGCCTCCATACTTCACGACAATGAACGGCAATCCGATGGTATAGCCGTACTGACGCAGCGCCAGCCCGGCAAAAATCACCAGGACGGCGGCGAACAGGAACCCGACACGGGTGCCATAAAATCGGTGTGAATCGGCGATCATAAATATCTCTTTACGACCGGTTGCCCTAGACAGGCAACATTGCCGCACATTGAGGATCAACGGGTTTTGATGAGCGATACCACCTACCCCACAAGCCGCCTCGCCCTGATCGACAGGTTTCTCTGCGATATCAAGCCCTGGCGCGAGTTGCACGGTTTGAAGCGCTTCGCGGTCGAATTTCTGTACTTCGGCATCAAGGAGGCCCGTGCCTGCATGTTTGCCGGACTGTTTTTCCTGTCAATCTTCCTGGTTCCGCGCACTGGTCTCTTCGGACTGCCGCGTTATGACGTACTGCTCGTTATCGCGCTCGCCATCCAGTTTTTCATGATCTGGAGCAAGCTCGAGACGCTCGACGAAGCCAAGGCGATCCTCCTGTTCCACATTGTTGGTTTTGCCCTGGAGGTGTTCAAGACGTCCGGCACCATCCAATCATGGTCCTATCCGGACTTCGCCTATACCAAGGTTTTTGGCGTGCCGCTGTTTTCCTGTTTCATGTATGCGGCGGTCGGCAGTTACATCATTCAGGCGTGGCGGCTGCTCGATGTCCGCATCCGCCACCATCCACCGCACTGGATGGCAACGCTGATCGGCGTTGCGATTTACGCCAATTTCTTCACCCATCACTTTATCGGCGACTATCGCTGGTATATCGCCGCCTGCGCCATCGGCCTCTACGCCCGCGCTACAGTCATCTACCGCCCCTATGACCGCGACCGCAAAATGCCTTTGCTGCTGTCATTCGTGCTCATCGGCTTTTTTGTCTGGCTCGCGGAAAACATCTCCACCTTCTTCGGGATCTGGAAGTACCCCGATCAGATTGGCGCCTGGTCCATCGTCCATATCGGCAAGTGGAGTTCCTGGTCACTGCTGGTCATCATGACCTTCACGATCGTGGCCCATCTCAAACATATCAAGAGCCGCATTTACGTTCCCGAATGACGTGAACCGTCCTAGCGAAGATGAACCTGAAGGAAGGCTGTCGTTCCGTTTCGACGCGGCCTCCGTCAGCACCTGTCGATCCACGCAACCGGTCCCCTCACCCGGATAACGCCAAACACAAAAAAGCCGGATGATCGCTCACCCGGCTTTTTATCGAATGACACCGCAAGGGTGTCAGAACTTACGCAGCTTCGGCAGCAGCAGCTTCAGCAGCAACGCGAGCCTTGTCGGCTGCGCCCTTGGCGTCGACGTCACGCTCAACGAATTCAACAACTGCCAGAGCAGCGTTGTCGCCCTGGCGGAAGCCAGCCTTCATGATACGCAGGTAGCCGCCGTTGCGGTTTGCGTAACGAGCTGCGATCGCGTCGAACAGCTTGCGAACAGCGTCCTGATCCTTGATCTGCGAGATCGCCTGACGACGAGCGTGCAGGTCGCCGCGCTTGCCGAGGGTCACGAGCTTCTCAACAATCGGGCGAATTTCCTTCGCCTTCGGAAGCGTGGTTACGATCTGCTCATGGGTGATGAGCGAAGCAGCCATGTTGGCAAACATTGCCTTGCGGTGGCTGGCGGTTCTATTGAGCTTGCGGCCTGAATTTCCGTGGCGCATTGCTATTCTCCTTTAATGCAGGGTTCCCTTTGGGACCTGCCGTTTCCTGGCACATGCAGGTGACTTACCTGCTGTTTGACGGGGAAAGGCAGTCTTTACGGTCCTGCCTTGTCTTTTGTTAGTACTGGTCTTCGTAACGCTTCGCGAGATCTTCGATGTTCTCTGGCGGCCATGCCGGCACTTCCATGCCGAGGTGCAGACCCATGGAAGCGAGAACTTCCTTGATTTCGTTCAGCGACTTGCGACCGAAGTTCGGCGTGCGAAGCATTTCGGCCTCGGTCTTCTGGATCAGGTCGCCGATATAAACGATGTTGTCGTTCTTCAGGCAGTTTGCCGAACGAACCGACAGCTCGAGCTCATCGACCTTCTTGAGAAGCGCCGGGTTGAACGCGAGTTCGGTAACCGATTCTTCTTCTGCTTCCTTCTGCGGCTCGTCGAAGTTGACGAAGACGCCCAGCTGGTCCTGAAGAATGCGAGCGGCGAAGGCAACGGCGTCTTCGCCGGAAACCGAACCGTTGGTCTCGATCGTCATGATCAGCTTGTCATAGTCGAGAACCTGACCTTCACGGGTGTTTTCCACCTTGTAGGACACTTTCTTGACCGGAGAATAGAGGCTGTCCACCGGAATGAGGCCGATCGGGGCATCTTCCGCGCGGTTGCGCTCAGCCGGTACGTAACCCTTGCCGTTGTTGACGGTGAATTCCATGCGGATTTCAGCGCCATCATCAAGCGTGCAGATCACGTGGTCTGGGTTCAGGATCTCGATGTCGCCAACCGTCTGGATATCACCAGCGGTAACGGCACCCGGGCCCTGCTTGCGCACGACCATGCGCTTGGAATCGTCGCCATCCATTTTGATGGCGATTTCCTTGATGTTGAGCACGATATCCGTCACATCTTCCCGAACGCCGGGGATGGAGGAGAATTCATGCAGGACACCGTCGATCTGCACGGCCGTTACAGCGGCGCCACGCAGAGAAGACAACAGAACGCGACGCAGCGCGTTGCCGAGGGTAAGACCGAAACCACGTTCCAGCGGCTCGGCAACCAGTGTTGCCTTGGTGCGGCTGGACGAGGTGAACTCGACCTTGTTCGGCTTGATAAGTTCCTGCCAGTTCTTCTGAATCATCTTTAAACCTTCCGTTCGCCGCCACCATCCAATCGTGACGGACCGAGCATGAAAACACCGAGAGGAACCTAATTCAGTGGTTCATCAGTGGGTTCTTGAGCGCAAGTCCGTCGATCGAAATCGACGCGCACACGCCAGATACACGAAAATTCCGCCTGACCTGAGGACAAGGCGGAATTTCCGAACCACGGTCGCGTCAGACGCGGCGCTTCTTGCGCGGACGGCAACCATTGTGCGGGATCGGCGTCACGTCGCGAATGGAAGTGATCATGAAACCGGCAGCCTGCAGAGCGCGAAGTGCCGATTCACGACCGGAACCCGGACCGCAAACTTCAACTTCAAGCGACTTCATGCCGTGTTCCTGAGCCTTCTTCGCGCAATCTTCAGCAGCGATCTGGGCAGCGAACGGGGTCGACTTGCGCGAACCCTTGAAGCCCTTGGCACCAGCGGACGACCAGGCAATAGCATTGCCCTGTGCGTCGGTGATGGTGATCATCGTGTTGTTGAAGGTCGAGTTGACGTGCGCAACGCCCGACGTGATATTTTTGCGTTCGCGACGACGGACGCGTGCGGCTTCCTTGGCCATGTTATACCTTTCATTGATCTCTTCACCGCCGTAACACCAGCGGCTACACCGGCAATCAGCCCGTATTCGAGCTTTTCGCCAAACTCAGAAAGGCTGGCGCGGACTGCACCAGCCTCCCCTTTCCGGAGAACCGGAAAATTACTTCTTCTTACCAGCGATAGCCTTCGCCGGACCCTTGCGGGTGCGGGCGTTGGTGTGCGTGCGCTGACCGCGGACCGGAAGGCCACGACGGTGACGCAGGCC
>JAEXMK010000068.1 GCA_023444445.1 Pseudomonadota bacterium
TTGTAATTGATCATCTTGGCGTTGACGCCGACAAGGTTGTCGAAGGCGCCAGCTTCATTGACGATCTGGGCGCTGATTCGCTCGACACCGTTGAACTGGTCATGGCTTTCGAAGAAGAATTCGGCGTCGAGATCCCCGACGACGCAGCTGACTCGATCCTGACCGTTGGCGACGCCGTCAAGTTCATCGAGAAGGCCCAGGCCTGATCGACCTTCATCGGGAAGGTAACAAATCTTCCCGTCTTGGCCCGGCTTGTCCGGGCCAATGTTTTATAGGCATGCGGTGGGTGCCCGAAAGGTGCGCTTTCCTGCTGTCGTAAGGGTTACAAGCCGCAACAACACTGCCTGTAACCTTCATGCAAAAAATTTAGACATACTGCAGCCTGCCGTGAGTGCCATCCCATGGTGTCCGGTGTTGCAGAAAGACCGATGATTTGGATAAGGGCGGAGCATTGGCGATGAGGCGTGTCGTTATCACCGGTACCGGCATGGTATCTCCTCTTGGATGCGGAACGGAAGTGACCTGGGAGCGGCTTTTGGCCGGCCAGAATGGCGCCCGTCTCGTGACTGAATTCGAGGTTGAGGACCTGCCCGCAAAGATTGCCTGCCGTATCCCCGTCGGCGATGGCTCCAACGGCACCTTCAATGCCGATGACTGGATGGAGCCCAAGGAACAGCGCAAGGTCGATCCTTTCATCGTTTACGGCATGGCCGCCGCCGATATGGCGCTTGCCGACGCAAACTGGCATCCGGAAACGGACGAAGACCAGATCGCGACAGGCGTTCTGATCGGCTCCGGCATCGGCGGTCTGGAAGGCATCGTCGAGGCGGGCTACACGCTGCGCGACAAGGGCCCGCGCCGCATTTCTCCATTCTTCATTCCCGGCCGTCTGATCAACCTCGTATCCGGCCAGGTTTCCATTCGTCACAAGCTGCGTGGACCTAACCACGCCGTCGTTACCGCCTGCTCGACCGGCGCGCACGCCATTGGCGATGCAGCCCGCCTGATCGCGCTTGGCGACGCCGACGTCATGGTCGCCGGTGGCGCCGAGTCGCCGGTCTGCCGCATTTCGCTCGCCGGTTTTGCCGCCTGCAAGGCGCTCTCCACCCAGCACAATGACGATCCGCAAAAGGCCTCGCGCCCCTATGACCGCGACCGCGACGGTTTCGTCATGGGCGAGGGCGCTGGCATCGTCGTTCTCGAAGAATTCGAGCACGCCAAGGCGCGCGGCGCGAAGATTTACGCCGAAGTCGTCGGTTACGGCCTCTCCGGTGATGCCTACCACATCACGGCTCCCTCCGAGGACGGCGACGGTGCATATCGCTGCATGTCGATGGCGCTGAAGCGCGCCGGTCTGACGGCCGATGACATCGACTACATCAACGCCCACGGCACCTCCACCATGGCCGATTCGATCGAGCTTGGCGCAGTCGAGCGGCTTGTCGGCGATTCGGCTTCGAAGATTTCCATGTCGTCCACCAAGTCGGCGACCGGTCATCTTCTCGGCGCGGCCGGTGCAATCGAAGCGATTTTCGCGACGCTTGCGATCCGCGATAACATCGTTCCGCCGACGCTGAACCTCGATAATCCCGATGTCGAGACGAAGATCGATCTCGTGCCGCACAAGGCGCGCAAGCGGCAGGTCAACGTGGCGCTCTCGAACTCCTTCGGTTTCGGTGGCACCAACGCCTCCCTCGTGCTGCGTCGTTACGAAGCATAATCGCGGCGGCGGTTTGCCGTCGCGATGGCGTCTGCGCCGCAAGCCGTCCATGGCGGTTGCGGCGTTCTCCTGCCGGACGCTGAGAAAATTGTTCTTTCCTTTGAAGAACGCATTGCGGCTTGCGAAAGCCATTCCGATTTTCGCGCCGATATTGTAGTCGTTTATGGAAGGCGTTTGCCGGGTCGGCTTATTTCCGGCTGCGGGCGGCTTCCTCCATGGGCTTTGTCCTAAACGATGGCCGTGAAGCGCAATATCAGGGCTTCACGATATCTCCATGTGGTGCGGGACGGCATTCCGAACCTGTTTTTGCCGCATTACCTGCGCAAAAAGCGCTGACAACGCCGAACTGAAAAGGACCGACGGTGAGCGACACGAATCAGAACAGCCAGGGACCATACGGACAGAACGGTGCGGGCGAAGGCAACCGCGGCCCGATCATTCCGAAATCCCCGACGGAAGCCTTGCGGCCGGAAAAAGTGCCGGCGCCGCCCAAGCGCTCCCGCAAGGCCCACGGGCAGCTTGTGATCTTCCTGAATTTTCTGATGACGCTTGCCGTTGCCGTCTGTGTGCTGGCCATTGCCGCTTTTTATTACATGATCAACGCGTTCCAAGAGCCTGGTCCGCTTGAAACGAATACACATTTTACCGTCCGCAATGGTGCGGGCCTCATCGAGATTGCCAATAACCTCGAGCGCAACGACGTCATCTCGAACGCGCGCGTTTTCCGTCTGATGGCCGGCAGCTACCTGCAAAAGGACCAGACGCTGAAAACCGGCGAATATGAGATCAAGGCCGGCGCATCGATGAAGGATATCCTGCTGCTCCTGGAATCCGGCAAATCGATCCTTTATTCCGTGTCGCTGCCGGAAGGTCTGACCGTGAAGCAGATGTTCGCCCGCCTTGCCGCCGACGAGGTTCTGGATGGTGAACTTCCCGCTACGCTACCCCCGGAAGGTAGCCTGCGTCCGGACACCTACCGTTTCACCCGCGGCACCAAACGCGAAGAAATCATCAGCCAGATGAGTGCAGCGCAGGACAAGCTGATCGATATGATCTGGGAACGGCGCGATCCCGACCTGCCGATCAAGACCGTCGAGGAATTCGTGACGCTCGCCTCGATTGTCGAGAAGGAAACCGGCAAAGATGACGAGCGCGCCCATGTCGCCTCCGTCTTCTATAACCGCCTGAAGAAGGGCATGCGCCTGCAATCCGATCCGACAATCATCTATGGCCTGTTCGGCGGCGACGGAAAACCTTCCGATCGGCCGATCTACCAGTCGGACCTGCAGAAACAGACGCCGTTCAACACCTATGTCATCAAGGGCCTGCCGCCGTCTCCGATTGCCAATCCGGGTCGGGCGGCACTTGAGGCGGTCGCCAATCCATGGCGCACGGATGACCTTTATTTCGTTGCCGACGGCACCGGCGGCCACGTCTTTGCCAAGACGCTTGAAGAGCACAACGCCAATGTTCGCCGCTGGCGCAAGATCGAGGCCGAGAAGGCTGCATCTGGCGGCAATCCCGAAGTGATCGTAGACGGCCAACCGGGCGGTGCAGAGGCGGAAAAACCTGCCAACAACTGATAATCTCGACCGGGCCCTGTCATCCACAGGGCCCGGTTTTGTACGGCGTAAGGGGGCTTCCAGATATGACATTGCAATCGATGACCGGCTTTGCGCGCAGCGAAGGAACCTCCGGCCGTTACCGCTGGGCCTGGGAATTGCGTTCGGTGAACGGCAAGGGTCTCGATGTGCGTCTGCGTCTGCCGACCGGCCTTGAAGCACTGGAAACGGCCTTGCGGGAAATCGCCGGCGAGCATCTTTCCCGCGGCAATATTCAGGCGGGTCTGACGCTGGCGATCGCGGAAAACCGGCTTGAGGCCGTGATCAATCGCGACGCGCTTGCTGCGGTTCTGGCGCTCAAGAAGGAGCTTGGTGATGTTGTCGATGACAAGCCGCTGAGCTTCGATACGTTGCTCACAATACGCGGTCTGGTCGATTTCCGCGAGGCGGAGGAAGACGCAGAAGCGCAGGCAGCGCGCAACGGTGACGTGCTCGCCGGTTTTTCCGCTGCCGTGGAGAAGCTGAGGGATATGCGCGAGCGGGAAGGGGCGTCGTTGTTCGCCATCCTGTCCGGCCATATCAACCGCATTGAACAGCTCGTGGACATCATCGAGAATGATCCGTCCCGCCAGCCCGAGCAGATTGCCGCACGGCTCGCCCAGCAGATCGCCCTCATTGGTGACGGCCTGCACGGGCTCGACCGTGACCGCCTGCATGCCGAGGCAGCGCTGATCGCCACCAAGGCGGATCTGCGTGAAGAGATCGACCGGCTGCGCGCCCATGTCCAGGCTTCCCGGGAACTGTTGGAGAATGGCGGCCCTGTCGGCCGCAAGCTCGATTTTCTTGCACAGGAATTTAACCGTGAGTCGAATACAATCTGTTCCAAATCGAATGCCAGTGCGGTAACCGCAGCGGGCATAGAGTTGAAAGTGGTGATCGACCAGTTTCGCGAGCAGGTTCAAAATCTGGAGTAGACCCCATGGTCCCGGTGAATAATTCTCCCGTCACGATTGCCCGCAGAGGGCTGATGCTGGTGATTTCTTCGCCATCGGGCGCAGGCAAATCCACGATCGCGCGCAACCTGCTCGAGAAAGACAAGAATATCAGCCTTTCCGTCAGCGTCACGACGCGCCCGCGCCGCCAGAGCGAGATCGAAGGCATCCATTATCATTTCATCTCCAAGCGCGATTTCGAGCGCATGCGCGACAATGACGAGCTGCTGGAATGGGCCGAAGTTCACGGCAATTTCTACGGCACGCCCCGCGAACCCGTCGAGGAAGCCATGGCTGCCGGCCGCGACATGCTGTTCGATATCGACTGGCAGGGCGCCGAGCAGCTTCAGGACAAGATGAAGGCCGACGTCGTTTCCATCTTCATCCTGCCGCCGACCATGACCGAGTTGCAGTCACGCCTGCACCGTCGTGCCGAAGATACCGAAGAGGTCATCAAGACCCGCCTCCTCAACTCCCGCGCGGAGATCGAACACTGGCGCGACTATGACTATGTCATCCTCAACGACGACCTCCAGGCCGCCTTCGAAGGCATAGAAGCGATCGTCAAGGCCGAACGCGTCCGCCGCGACCGTCGCCACGGCATGTTCGACTTCGTGCGAGCCTTGCTGGAAGAAGAGCCGAAGCTCTGATTTACGCGATGAGCCTGCGCGCCAGCCATTGCCGTGACAATCGCTCGTCCGCCGCGTCTTCCGCCCAGCCATGACCTGTATTGATCGTTTCGAGCACGGCATCAGCGCCGGCTGCGGCCAGTTGCTCGGCCAAATGCGGAGCATCGGTGGGGTGACGCCGGTCGTCGTTGACGCCTGCAAGCAGAAGTGCGGGATACCCCGCAAGGTTCGGAAAAGGCTGGTCTTTTCTCGGAGTTAACGGACGAAGCAGGATGGCGCCTTTCGACAGATGATGCGCCTGGCATATTGTTTCAGCCGCGATGATCGCGCCGTTCGAGTATCCGACGAGAAGGGGTCTTTGCGCCGTCTGCTGACATACAAACGCAACGAAGCCGCACAGTCTGGTCGCCTGGTGTTTCAGATCGTCGATATCGAGTTCTCTGTCGGGTTTTCTGCGAAAAAATGCGAAACCATTCTCCCAGGGAACAGCCCCCCTCGGCGCATATAAGACACCCTTGGGAAAGACGGCGCGGCCAAAAGAAACGAGGTCGTTTTCCGTTCGTCCCGATCCATGCAGCAAAATGACAGCGCAATCGGGCGTTCCGGCGGGAATATCAAGCTTATAGTGAAAACCGGCACTCTCCACGTACTTGTTCCTTTATTCGCAGGTGTCCAGGAACCCTTGCTTCCGTTCGGAACGGCGACCATATGCCAGATGTTACAGGCAATTCGCCAGCGTCACGAATTCCTCCACCGAGAGCGTTTCCGCCCGACGCGTAGGGTCGATACCGGCCTTTTCCAGCAGCGTTTCCCCGCCAAGGCTTTTCACGCTCTGGCGCAGCATCTTGCGGCGCTGTCCGAAGGCTGCGTCTGTCACCCTCTCAAGCTTGGCAACGTCGCAGGGCAGCGGTTTGTCCTTCGGCAGCAGATGCACCACTGTGGAGGTGACTTTTGGCGGCGGGCTGAAGGCCTGTGGCGGAACGTCGAAGGCCATTTCCGAAACGGTGCGCCAGCCGGCGAGAACGCCGAGACGGCCGTAGTGATTATCGCCTTCTTCGGCGACGATGCGCTGCCCAACTTCCTTCTGGAACATCAGCGTCATCGAAAGCCAGAAGGGCGGCCATTGCTTCGGCAGCAGCCAGTTGACCAGCAATTGCGTGCCGACATTATAGGGCAGGTTGGCGATGATCCGCACAGGCTCACCGGCGGGAACCAGCGCCTCGAAATCCGTCTTCAGCGCGTCGCCCTCGATGACCTCGAGCCGTCCGGGATAATGGGCTTCGATTTCCGCAAGAACGGGCAGGCAGCGGCTGTCGCGCTCGACAGCGATGACCTTTTTCGCGCCGAGTGACAGAATGGCGCGGGTGAGGCCACCGGGACCGGGGCCGACCTCGATTACCGTTACGCCTCCGAGCGGCCCGGCCGTGCGGGCGATCTTCTGGGTCAGGTTGAGGTCGAACAGGAAGTTCTGTCCGAGCGATTTCTTCGCATCGAGCCCATGGCGCTGGATGACATCGCGCAGCGGCGGCAGTCCATCGATGGCGGCCATTACGCGCCAACCCGGCTGCGGGCGGAAATCTCCGCCGCCATCCTCAGCGCCGCCACAAGGCTCGCCTCATTGGCAATGCCCTGGCCGGCAATGCCAAAGGCGGTGCCGTGGTCAGGCGACGTGCGGATGAAGGGCAGGCCGAGCGTGACATTGACCGAATCGTCAAAGCCGAGCGCCTTGGCGGGGATCAGCGCCTGATCGTGGTACATGCACACCGCGACGTCATAACGCTTGCGGGCGGCATCGTGGAACATGGTGTCAGCGGGCAGGGGGCCGAAGGCGTCGATGCCGTCCTTCCGCAACCGCATGGTCGCCGGATGAACCACATCACGATCCTCGGTCCCCAGCGCGCCATCTTCACCCGCATGCGGGTTGAGACCGGCGACAGCCAGACGCGGGGCCGTTATGCCGAATTTTTCCCGCAGATCGGTATCGATAATCCGGCATGTCGTGACGATAAGCTCTTCCGTAAGCGCAGCGGGCACATCCTTTACCGGAATATGGATGGTGACCGGCACAACCCGAACCTTGGGGCCGGCAATCATCATCACCGGCGTCACCTGCCTGCCCGTCTGGCGCAGGGCGAGATCGGCCAGAAATTCCGTATGGCCGGGAAAACCGAAACCGGCTTCGTAAAGCACGGATTTCGCAATGGGATTGGTGACGACAGCTGCAGCCTTGCCTTCAACCGTCAGGGAAACGGCCGTCTCGATGGCCTTGATCGTGGCATGGGCAGCGCCGACATGCGGCTGACCCGCCTGCACTTCGAAGCCGACGGGAAGGGGAAGGATGGGGAAAGCGCGCTCGAACAGGCCGACGGCACTCTCCACGTCGCAGGTCTCGATATTGACCGGGACGCCGATCAGCGCCGCACGGCTTGCCACCACATCGGGATCGCCGATGAAGATGAAGGGCGGCACGCCGTTCTCCCGGCGCTTGGCCCAGGCGTTGATGGCGATATCGGGGCCGATACCGGCTGGATCTCCCTGGGTCAGGGCAAGCGGCAGGGATGCATGTGTCACGGAAAGACCCGGTTCTTTTATCAATATCAGGTGTTGACGATCTGCGCCTTCTTGCGCAGTTCCTCGATATATTTCTTTTCGTTCGGGTTTTCGCCGTCCTTGGCTTTCATCAGGTCTTCAGCCTTGAACACCATTTCCGCGGCATAATCGTCGGAAACCTGACGCTGCTTGCAGATGGCCAGATATTCGACACCCTTTTCGGTCACGCGCGTGCCGGTGGTGCCGCCTTCCTTGGTCTTCTCCACCAGTGCCTTCCAGTCTTCCGGCAGCTCCGGCGCGAGGATGCGGCCGAGATCCTTGATCGCTACGTCGCGCATGGTTGCTGCAAAGGTCATGGCCTGATCACAACCCGGATAACGCTTGCGCGAAGCTTCGGCCTCGGCCTTGCGTTTGCCGGTAATGGCGTTGCGTTTGGCTTCCGGGATGACGAAGATGACCTGTTGCAGGAAATATTCGGTCGTCACGGGCTTCTCGCCGCGTTCCTTCAGGCGGGTCACAAGGTCCTGGTTCGACATTTTGCCGCGTGCGCCGTACCGGGCGTTGACGAGGCGCGGCCAGCTCATCTGAACGGCGATGAAGGCCTTGAAATGGTCGGCGCCGACACCGGCCTTGGCGAGGATCTGGGTCAGTTGGTCCGGCTTCATTTTGTTGTTGGCGGCGAAGCGGGCGAAGGCAGCATCGACCTCCTGCGTGCTGACCGACATCTTGACGCGGGCGATTTCTTCACGCTTTAGCGCTTCATCGACAAGCTGCTGGCGGGCTTTCTCATTGAGATTGCCGGACTGGCGCTGCAGCTTCAGGAAGGCGACGCGTCTTGCAATGTCATCATTGGTGATAGGTGTCTTGTTGACGACGATCTTGACGGTGCTGTCGGCGAGGGCCTGGCCGGTATAGGGCACGATGGCCATGGGAACGGCGAAAATCGCAAAGGCAAACGCAGCGCCACGCAAAGCCGACTTTCCGAAATTCATCATCTGTTTCTCCCTTTCGTCGGAGAGGATCCTTGCCCTCTTCCGCCAGTCTGTTCCGTCCGAAGCGGGAATATTAGAAATTCCCGGCATTTCAGACCTGCACTCGTCAACTCGCACTGCGAATTCGCCACGTATATATCACTGCGATCCGCAAAACGGCAATGTGTCGGTTTGTTGAAAGAAAACCTTCAAGGTTTCACGCCCGGCCGAGATTGGCCTGTTGTTGCGGCAAAACCGTGACTTTACTGATCGAATGGAAAAAGGCAGGCCACGATGCTGCGTGACCTGCCTTTCAACTCAGTAATTGTTTGGCTTCCAGCCGATATCCATGTCGTTCCAGTCTTCATTTGCCGAACCGACACTGATGTCACCCAGCGTGCGGAAGGCCAGACGGGCGTTGATCGACCAGTCATTGGCAGCCTGGCGGCTGGAATTGATGTTACCTTCGTCGGAATAGCTGACCGTCAAGATCGTGCACTCGTCCTGATAGGCAATGCCGATACGGCGCTCAGCGGCAAACTTACCGTTCAGATCGTAATTGATCGAGCCGAACAGCGACCAGTTGTCGTCCATGCGCAGTGAGCCGGAAGCCTGGATGATATCGCGGTCTTCATTATAGCCGTATGTCGGCTGTGCCTTGACCTGCGTATAGCTGAGCTTGCCGTTGATGCGGCGATCCGAATAGCTGATGCCCGTTTCAGACCGGTTGATTTCGAAATTGTCCTTGTCGAGACGCAGGCTCGAGGACAGCGAAAGACCGATCGGCGCATCGAAGGCAGCCATGGCGACGTAATCCGAACGATCGGATTCGAGGCCGGAATTGGCGCCCACATTGAGGAGATCATAGGAGGCGAAGGAATTGTCGCCTGCCAGATGGAAGGACTGACCGGCAATGGCGCGAATGCCGTAACCATTGTCGAACGTGCCGTTATAGCGGAAGCCGAGATTGGCACGCGTACCGCCTTCGATGCGGTCGAAGCCGGAAAACTTGTCGCGCTCGAACAGGTTGGTGGCATCGAACACAAAGGCTTGCGAGTCCTCGTTCGGGAAACGACCGGAATATTGTTCGTTCGGCCGAACGAAAATCTGCGCGATGGGCTCGATCACGTGGCTGCTGTTGAGGGCCGTGAACAGCCAGGGATAACGGACCTCAAGGCCACCGGTGACCATGCCGCGCAAGGCAGCATCGTCATGGATCATGCCTTCATAGGCATAGGATGTGCCGCCGGAGGTGAAGCTTGCCGCAGTCATGTCGGTCCACAGCGCGTCGCCACGCGCCGCAAGGATCGGCGTGATCTGCAGGCCGCTATCCATGGTGATGGTGCGCTTCCATTCCGCTTCCGTGGTCCAGCGCGTATAAGAGCCTTCCAGACCGTTGAAGCGCGGGAAGCCGCCCATCGCGTAGGAATCCTGCGTCGAACGGCTGATGCTCGTGAAGTTCGTGGTCAGCGAGAGTTCACCGCCATAGATCGGATCCGGCAGGAAGTAACGATAGTCTACGACCGGATGAACGATCGCCTGCTTGCGTTCCTTGAGCTCGGAATTATCCGTGTCCTGAACGTTGAAGTAATAACCTCGGGCGTCAAAGCTGTTACGCTCGCCAGTACCGGTCAGATAAATCTGGTTGGTCTGGACGTCGTTCTTGTAGCCCTTGAGGCTATAGGTGCGCGAAAAGTTGTTGTCGGACTGCACCATCGCGTCCCAGCCGAAGGCCCAGCGCGGGTTGATGCTGAAATCACCCTTGGTTGCCACCATGCCGCGCTGATCGTTCAACGCGTCACTCGTTCCGGCGATGAAGGTGTCAGACGACTGCTGGCTGATGCCGGCGATCGTCAGCGTGTGCATGCCCGTCTCGAAACGCTGGCGCAACTCAGCCTGCAGAAGCAAGCCCTGTTTCGTGTAGTAGGTCGGTGTGACCGTCAAATCCGACGTGTCGGAAAGAACCTGGAAGTAGGGAACGCCGAGACCAAAGCCAAGCTTGTTGGTCATGCTCATCTGCGGGAACAGGAAGCCGGACTTCCGCTTTACCGTATTGTCGGGAACCGTCATGAACGGCACGTAGGCAATCGAATGGCCGAAAAGCTGTAGACGGGCTTTTTCCAGACGGATCGTATGCGTCTGTCCGTCCTGAATGACACGTTCCGCCTTGACCTGCCACAGAGGCGCCTTTTCCGGCCGCTCGGCACAGGGCAGACACGCGGTGTAGACGCCGTTGTTGAGGACCATCCGGTCGCCTTCGAGACGCTCGGCGCTCTCACCCGCGATACGGGTATTGTCCGTCGTCTCGACGCGCAACGCATTAACGAAGCCCTGACCGAAGTCGTCGGTGACGTCCATTTCGTCAGCATAGATCTTGTTGCCGCCCGGCTCGATCAGCTCGATGTTGCCATGGGCAATCACGCGGCCGGTCTGCTGGTTATATTCCACCTGCTGGGCAACCATGCGGTAGCCCGAATATTTCATGCGGACAACGCCCTTCGCGATGACGCGCTGGGAGTCACGATTATAGGTCAGTTCATTTGCTGTAAGCAGGAGTTTCGAATCGTCTTGGCTTGCCGACGCAAGCAACCCGCCCTGGCCAAAAGCGACCGGGCTTGATGCCAAATACGCGCACACAGCGGCACCCGTCAGAAGGGCCGTCCAAAGCCGCCTGATATTCCCGCGGTCAATTACCGCCACTAGCCGTCCTCCTGATGAAGCAGAATGGT
>JAEXMK010000072.1 GCA_023444445.1 Pseudomonadota bacterium
CTTGTGCCGCACGGTGTTGCTCCCCTTTCGTGTCCGAGATCGTCGCCAAACGCTCGAATACGAGTAGAATCAACACCGTGCGCCATGTCCACCAAATTTAAACCGGACAGCAGTGGGACAAGCCCGAGCATGACGGTGGAGAGCGCCCATATCGCCCGATCCAGCAACCTATGTTGCGGAACCCTTATCCCTTATTCAGCAGCTGCCAGCAGCTTCTTTTCGCGGGCCGCACGCAGGCGCTCAAAATCGTCTCCGGCATGGTGGGACGACCGGGTCAACGGGCTGGAAGAGACCATCAGGAAGCCCTTGGTGTAGGCGACCGTCTCGTAGGATTTGAACTCTTCCGGCGTAACGTAAGCCTCGACCTTGTGGTGCTTGCGGGTCGGCTGCAGATATTGGCCGATGGTCAGGAAGTCCACGTCGGCGCTGCGCAGGTCGTCCATCAATTGCAGCACTTCGTTGCGCTCTTCGCCAAGGCCGACCATGATGCCTGACTTGGTGAACATGGTCGGGTCCAGCTCCTTCACCCGCTGCAACAGGCGTACGGAGTGGAAATAACGCGCGCCCGGACGAACCGTGAGGTAATTGCCCGGAACGGTTTCCATATTGTGGTTGAAGACGTCAGGCTTGGCGGCGACGACACGCTCCAGCGCACCGGGCTTCTTCAGGAAGTCGGGCGTGAGGATTTCGATGGTCGTCGTCGGAGACGCGGCGCGGATCGCCCAGATGACCTTTTCGAAATGTTCAGCACCGCCATCGGCGAGATCGTCACGGTCAACCGAGGTAATGACGACGTGCGAGAGCCCCATCTGCTTCACGGCCTTGGCGACGTTCTCCGGTTCGTTCATATCAAGCGGATTGGGCTTGCCGGTGGCGACGTTGCAGAAGGCGCAGGCGCGGGTGCATATTTCACCCATGATCATGAAGGTCGCGTGCTTCTTGTCCCAGCATTCGCCGATATTCGGACAGCCGGCTTCCTCGCAGACCGTCACGAGCTTATGGCTGCGAACCAGTTCCCGCGTCTCATGATAGCCTTTGGAGGTCGGTGCCTTGACGCGAATCCATTCCGGCTTGCGCATCACCTCGGTATCGGGCTTGTGCGCCTTTTCCGGGTGGCGGATACGCTTTTCGTCGGACGACGTCCTGTCGAGAATAGTGACCATAAAAACCTGCTTCCATCGCCTTTGGCGATCCAGACATCTTTGGTGCGATGCTTTAGAACAATTCCAGAAAAAGCGTAAGCCCCTTCCGGTCACGAAGCCTTGTCAGCGCCGCACGAGCTTTGCCAGAAACAGCAAGAGACTTGCGCCGAGGAACGATGTGACGAAATAACCGAGCCTGCTATCCTGAACGACAACATCGAAGGTTCGCAGCACGGCGACAGCGACGACCGAACCAACAATGCCGAGCACGATGTTCATGAAGATGCCGAAGCGCATGTCCATGAGCTTGCCCGCAAGCCAGCCGGCGAGACCGCCGATGATGATTGCTGCAATCCAGCCTACACTTTCCATTCCCACGCTCCCTGAAACAGCAGCCTGCCTTAGGGCTGCATCGAGACATATGGGACACCCGGCAAGGTTAGACAATGCCGGGTATCACGCGGCACTTATGCGTTGAGCACACGTCCGTAAGCGTCGAGCACGCTTTCCTTCATCGACTCCGAAATGGTCGGGTGCGGGAAGATGGTGTGCATCAAATCTTCTTCGGTCGTCTCCAGATTCATGGCGACGACGAAGCCCTGGATGAGTTCCGTCACTTCCGCACCGACCATATGGGCGCCGAGCAGCTCGCCGGTCTTCTTGTCGAAGATGGTCTTGACCATGCCCTGATCTTCACCAAGAGCAACTGCCTTGCCATTTGCCGCGAAAGAGAAGCGGCCGACGCGGATATCGCGACCCTGTTCCTTTGCCTTGGCTTCGGTAAGACCGACAGAAGCGACCTGCGGGTTGCAATAGGTGCAGCCTGGAATCTTCAGCTTGTCCATCGGGTGAACATTCGGCAGACCGGCGATCTTTTCGACGCAGATGACAGCCTCATGCTCGGCCTTGTGGGCGAGCAGCGGCGGGCCAGCAACGTCGCCGATGGCGTAGATGCCGGGAACGTTGGTCTTGCCATAACCGTCGATGACGATAAAGCCGCGATCGGTCTTCACGCCGACGGCCTCAAGGCCGATGCCTTCGATGTTGGCGACGACGCCGACAGCCGAAATCATCCGGTCAGCGGTGATCTTCTCGGACGAACCGTCCTTCTTCTCGAGGGTCGCAGTGATGGAGTTCGCGCCCTTCTCCACATTGGAAACCTTGGTTTCCAGATGGATGTTCATGCCCTGCTTTTCGAGCTGCTTCTTGGCGAAGGTGGAGATTTCCGCGTCTTCTACAGGCATGACCTGGCTCATGATTTCGACGACGGTCACGTCCACACCCATGGTGCGGTAGAAGCTGGCGAATTCGATGCCAATCGCGCCGGAGCCCATGACGAGCAGCGACTTCGGCATTTCTTCCGGCTTCATTGCCTCGAAATAGGTCCAAATCAGCTTGCCATCCGGCTCAATGCCGGGCAGCGCGCGTGGGCGTGCGCCTGTCGCGACGATGATGTGCTTGGCGGTGTAGGTGCCCTCACCCAGCGTGTTCTTCGGAACGGGACCCTGCGGCTGCACCACCGGCTTGGTGGACTTGCCGACCACGATTTCGCCCGGCTTCGTAATCTTGGCTTCACCCCAGATGATGTCGACCTTGTTCTTCTTGAACAGGAAACCGACGCCATTGTTCATGCGCGCTGCAATGCCGCGCGAGCGCGCCACGATTGCCTTGACGTCAGGCTTGATCGAGCCTTCCAGCGTCAGGCCATAATCCTTCGCATGGGTGGCGGTGTGCATGACATCGGCGGTGCGCAGCAGCGCCTTGGTGGGAATGCAGCCCCAGTTGGAGCAGATGCCGGCCAGATGCTCACGCTCCACGACGGCAACCTTCATGCCGAGCTGGGCTGCGCGGATCGCGGCAATGTAACCGCCCGGTCCCGAACCGATGATGATGACGTCATATGATTGAGCCATTGGAAATCCTGCCTTGTCCTATCGGGTCGCGAGCAGCGCCACGACCGGGAATTGTTCTTAAAGTCCGAGCATCATGCGAACGACGGGCTCCAGCCCTCGCCCGATGGCCCGCGTATTTTCAGCATCGAGATGGACGCCATCCACCGGCGTCGTGCGCGCCACGGAACCCGCATCGAAAAAGCCGCAATCGAGCTCGTCGGCCAGATCCCGGTAAACGGATGCCAGCATTGCCGATTCATCGATAGCATCACGAAAGATCGCGCCCATGAAAGGATTTGCTGTCTCGCAAAGCTGCGGCGGAGCGACGATCAGCACGTCAGGCGCTTCCCAGTCCGGCACTTGCCAGACATGGTTTCGCACCAGTTTGACGAGCCTCTCCACACCCTTCATGGCGACGATGGCAGAGCCGTGGATAGACGGCTTCATGTCGTTGGTGCCGAGCATAATGATGACCAGATCAAGCGGCGCGTGGCTGTGCAGCAGCGTCGGCAGAAGCCGGGCACCATTGCGGTCGCAATCGGCCGTCAGATCGTCATAGGCGGTGGTACGGCCGCCAAGACCTTCATGGATCACATGCACATCGGAACCGAGCGCCTTTTGCAAGACGCTCGGCCAGAGATCGTCATGGCTATGCCGGCCACCCGTTTCCGCGTTCGACCCCCAGGTCAGGGAATCGCCAAAGCAAAGAACTGATTTCATGCCAGCTTCCCTACTTTATCCATGTTGATCCGCCTCTTCACGCGCAGAATGACGGCGAGCCAGTTCACCAGTATCGCCGCCATAGCCGGTACCAAAGCAGCCACTAGATAAGCCTGATCCTGGTTTGATGAGGGATCGGAATATCGGAAAAACAGATATGCCAACCCACCCGCGACAAGAACAAGCAAAGCTGTCATCGCAACAGAAACAGCCCTTAGCGGGGCTTGGAACAACAGCGCAGCAAACGACGATGCTGCAATGATAGCCACCAGAGGAATGAGGTTAACAACAATAAGGAAGAAATCCTGATCCACGATTGCCTCCTCACCCCCGCTTGGTTTGAAATTGCCGGCAACAACAAAGAAGGCCGCCAATCCGCCGAACAGTGCCAGAGAGGCTGAAGAGCACGAAATAGCAAAGGCACGCTTCCGCGACACCTCAGCTTCTTTCGTCAGCTCTTCAGCTCTCATGTTACTCTCCGATCAAACCAGCATGCCCATCGGGTTTTCGATGTAGCGCTTGAAGGCGCCGATCAGTTCGGCTCCGAGCGCGCCATCGACGCAACGATGGTCGGTGGAGAGCGTGACGGTCATGACGTTGGCGATCTTGATCTCGCCATTCTTGACGACCGCGCGTTCTTCACCCGCGCCGACCGCCAGAATGGTGGCGTGCGGCGGGTTGATGACGGCGGAGAAGCTCTTGACGCCCATCATGCCCATGTTGGACACGGCGGTCGTTCCGCCCTGATACTCCTCGGGCTTCAGCTTGCGCTCTTTCGCGCGCTTGCCGTAGTCCTTCATCTCGTTGGAGATTGTGGAGAGCGACTTCTGCTCTGCCTTACGGATGATCGGTGTGATCAGGCCACCCGGAATGGAAACGGCGACGCCGACATCCGAATGCTTGTGCTTGACCATGGCGCTTTCCGTCCAGGAAACGTTGGCGTCAGGCACGTCACGAAGCGCCAGCGCCAGCGCCTTGATGACCATATCGTTGACCGACAGCTTGTAGGCTGGCTTGCCGTCCTTTTCAGGGGCAGCGGCGTTAAGCTGGGCGCGCAGCGCCAGAAGCGTATCCAGCTCGCAATCGACCGAAACGTAGAAATGCGGAACGGTCTGCTTGGATTCGACCAGACGCTTGGCAATGACCTTGCGCATGCCATCATGCGGCACGAGCTCGTAGGAGCCTTCTTCGAACAGCTTGAGAACCGCTTCGTCCGACTGACCCTTGGCGAGTGCGGGGGTCGGTGCCCCTGCGGATGCGGCAGCCGCGCTCGGCGCAGCCTTTGCACCGCCGGAAGCGGCAGCCTTTTCCACGTCTGTCTTCACGATACGGCCATGCGGGCCGGAACCGGAGACGGCCGTGAGGTCGAGACCAGCTTCCTTGGCGAGACGACGTGCCAACGGCGAAGCGAAGATGCGCTCGCCGGACTTTGCAACCGGGGCCGGTGTGGAAGAAGCAGGTGCTTGATCGGCGGCCGGCTTTTCAGCCTTGGCAGGAGCAGCTTCGGATTTTTCTTCCTTCGGCGCTTCAGCCTTTGCAGCTTCCTGCTTCGGAGCTTCCGCCTTGGCAGGAGCGGCATCGCCGCCCTTTGCCGCCTCGGCCACATCCTCGCCATCGGCGGCGAGGATTGCGATGAGGGCATTGACCTTGACGGCTTCCGTGCCGGCCGGAACGACCAGCTTGGCAACGGTGCCTTCGTCGACGGCTTCCACTTCCATGGTCGCCTTGTCGGTCTCGATCTCGGCGATCACGTCACCGGGAGCGACCTTGTCGCCTTCCTTGACCAGCCACTTGGCCAGATTGCCCTCTTCCATCGTGGGGGAAAGGGCAGGCATGGTGATGTTTATCGGCATCGAAACGCCTCCCCTTACTTGTAGCAGACGGTTTTGACGGCCTGAACGACTTCATCGACGTTGGGCAGAGCCAGCTTTTCGAGGTTCGCCGCGTAGGGCATCGGAACGTCCTTGCCAGCAATCGTCAGGATCGGCGCATCGAGGTAATCGAACGCGGCGCGCATGACCTGGTTGGCGATGAAGTCACCGACCGATGACTGCGGGAAGCCTTCCTCGACGGTGACCAGACGACCGGTCTTCTTGACCGATTCGATGACGGTGGGCAGATCCATCGGACGGATGGTGCGCAGGTCGATCAGTTCGACATCGATGCCGAGCTTTTCGAGTTCCGCAACGGCCTTGATGGCATAGGTCATGCCAATGCCGAAGGAAACGATGGTCGCATCCTTGCCCTTGCGGTGAATGCGCGCCTTGCCGATTGGCAGCACGAAATCATCGAGCTTCGGCACTTCGAAGCTCTGGCCGTAGAGAATTTCGTTCTCCAGGAAGATGACCGGATTCGGATCGCGGATAGCCGCCTTGAGCAGACCCTTGGCGTCGGCTGCCGTGTAGGGCATGACGACCTTGAGGCCCGGAATATGGCTGTACCATGCGGCATAACATTGCGAATGCTGCGCGCCAACGCGGGCAGCGGCACCCGAGGGGCCACGGAACACCATCGGTGCGCCCATCTGGCCGCCCGACATGTAACGCGTCTTTCCCGCCGAGTTGACGATCTGGCCGATCGCCTGCATGGCGAAGTTGAAGGTCATGAATTCGACGATGGGCTTGAGGCCAGTCATGGCCGCACCGACGCCGATACCGGCAAAACCGTGCTCGGTGATCGGGGTGTCGATCACGCGGCGCTCGCCGAATTCCTGCAACAGGCCTTGAGTGATCTTATAGGCGCCCTGATATTCGGCGACTTCTTCACCCATGACGAAGACTTTTTCGTCGGCGCGCATTTCTTCGGCCATGGCGTCGCGCAGCGCTTCACGCACCGTCGTCATCACCATTTCCGTGCCTTCCGGAATGTCCGGATCGGCTGCAGCTTCGATCTTCGGGGCAGCTGGAACTTTGGCGGCTTCCTTGGCAGCGCTCGGCTCTTCGGCAGCTTCGCGGGTCTTGCCGCCAGCGGCGTCAGAACCGGAATTGGCAGCTTCCGCCTTCGGCTCTTCCTTCTTGGGGGAAGAAGAGATCGCATCAGCGCTTTCGCCATCCTGAAGAAGAACGGCGATTGCCGTGTTGACCTTGACGCCTTCGGTGCCGGCCTCGATCAACAGCTTGCCGATAACACCTTCATCCACGGCTTCCACTTCCATGGTCGCCTTGTCGGTTTCGATTTCGGCGATCACGTCGCCGGAAGTGACCTTGTCGCCTTCCTTTTTAAGCCACTTGGAAAGCGTGCCTTCCTCCATGGTCGGAGAAAGGGCGGGCATAAGAATTTCTACTGGCATTGGTTTCCCTTTCCCGATCAGAGCAGAATGTCGGTGTAAAGCTCGGATACATCCGGCTCTGGGTCGTTCTGGGCGAAGTCTGCGCTATCGGCGACGATATCACGGACATCCTTGTCGATGGCCTTGAGTTCGTCTTCGCTTGCCCAGCCCTGCTCCAGAAGCCGTGCCTTGACCTGCTCGATCGGGTCATGTTCGGAGCGCATCTTCTGCACTTCGTCCTTGGATCGGTATTTCGCCGGGTCGGACATGGAGTGACCACGGTAACGATAGGTCAGCATTTCCAGAATGATCGGACCCTTGCCGGAACGGCAATGTTCCAGCGCCTGGTCGGCCGCGGCCTTGACGGCGCGCACATCCATGCCATCCACCTGAACGCCGGGAATGCCGAAGGACTGGCCACGCAGCGAATAGTTCGACTGGGCGGTGGCGCGGGCGGTCGAGGTGCCCATGGCATAACGGTTGTTTTCAACGATATAGATGATCGGCAGTTTCCAGAGAGCGGCCATGTTGAAGCTCTCATAGACCTGGCCCTGGTTGGCCGCGCCATCACCGAAATAGGTCACGGAGACATTGTCGTTGCCGCGATATTTGTTGGCGAAGGCAAGACCGGTTCCGAGCGAAACCTGCGCACCAACGATGCCGTGGCCTCCATAGAAATGCTTCTCCTTGGAGAACATGTGCATGGAGCCGCCCTTGCCTTTCGACAGACCGCCGCGGCGGCCGGTCAATTCGGCCATGACGCCACGCGCGCTCATGCCGAGTGCAAGCATGTGACCGTGGTCACGATAAGCGGTGATGACCTGATCGCCTTCCTTCTGCGACATCTGCATGCCGACAACAACGGCTTCCTGGCCAATGTAGAGGTGACAGAAACCACCGATGAAGCCCATACCGTAGAGCTGGCCGGCTTTTTCCTCGAAGCGGCGGATGAGCAACATTTCACGGTAAGCGTGAAGTTCGTCTTCCTTGGAGAAGTCGGGGCTGTTCTTGCCGGTGAATTCGGTTGCAGCCTTTGCCGTGGTCTTGCGGCCGGATACGGTCGCTGATTTTCGCGGCGCCATTCATCCCTCCCTGAGTTGCCATTTGAATGGATAGAGTGGCGCGTACCATATTCAAGAAAACGCCATGCAGCAATGCTTTAAACGCATGGCACATATTCACGCTAAGATGCTGTGAATAAATCAAAAATCATTAATTAACTTGATTCAGGTTAATCAGAAATATGTGTTCATGATGACGATTTCGTCCGTGCGGGACATATTCAGCTGATAACGCGAAATCTCATCGATCATGTCCCGCTCCAGCGAGCCATCACTCAGCAATTCCACCTGGCGCTCCAGCGCCACGCGGGCCTGCGTCAGCTTTGCAAGTTCCGCAGTGCGTGTCATGCGCTGGCGCTCAAGCCGCTCCGTTGCCTGCAAGCCGAAGTCGCCATGGATGGAATGATAGCCGAAATAGGAAAGAAAAGCGATGGTGATGGCTGGAACGATCAGCCGACCGAATCGTCTCTTTTTATGATGTCTGGTCCACATGCCGGAGAGATGCCTCAAAACGCGTAACTTGATTCTGAGACTAGAGTGGATTGTTTAACTATCCGTTGACCTTAACAGGCGATTGGCAAATGGGCATGAAAAAGCCCGCCGAGGGGCGGGCTGTAGTGGCAAAGACGCTAAAAGAACGCTCGTCTTGACGGACTTGATCCGGCATCCAGCCACAGCGCGTTTGCGCTGTGAGAAGAGTCTTTCGCGATCAAGGACTTGATCGCGCTGGACCCCGGATCAAGTCCGGGGTGACGGAGTGCGGACCAATACCGCTCGCCGCTTAAACGAGCCCGCCAGGTAGCAGGCCACGTCATGAAACCGAACGCAAATTAACCGCGCAGGATTGAACGGCCGGCGTAAGCAGCCTGCGGACCGAGCATTTCTTCGATGCGGATCAGCTGGTTGTACTTTGCGAGCCGGTCGGAACGAGCGAGCGAGCCGGTCTTGATCTGACCGCAATTCGTAGCGACAGCGAGATCGGCAATGGTGGAATCTTCCGTTTCGCCCGAGCGGTGCGACATAACGGCGGTGTAGCCAGCCTTTTGGGCGGTTTCCACTGCATCCAGCGTCTCGGAGAGCGAACCGATCTGGTTGACCTTGACGAGGATGGAGTTTGCAACGCCCATCTTGATGCCATCGCGCAGACGTGCGGAGTTGGTGACGAAGAGATCGTCGCCAACCAGCTGGCACTTATTGCCGATGAGATCGGTCAATGTCTTCCAGCCGTCCCAGTCGTCTTCAGCCATGCCGTCTTCGATGGAAATGATCGGATACTTGGCAACGAGGTCTGCAAGGTATTCAGCCATCGCACCCGATTCGAGCGTGCGGCCTTCGCCCTCGAGAACGTATTTGCCATTCTTGAAGAATTCGGTCGATGCACAGTCGAGGCCGACATACATGTCTTCGCCCGGACGGTAACCGGCCTTTTCGATCGACTTCATGATGAAATCGAGCGCTGCCGGCGCGCTTTCGAGGCCGGGGGCGAAACCGCCTTCGTCTCCGACATTGGTGTTGTGGCCCTGCGCGGACAGTTCTTTCTTCAGCGTGTGGAACACTTCGGAACCCATGCGCACCGCTTCACGGATGTTTTCCGCGCCGACCGGGAGGATCATGAATTCCTGGAAGTCGATCGGATTGTCGGCATGCGCGCCGCCGTTGATGATGTTCATCATCGGAACCGGCAGCAGATGCGCGTTCGGGCCGCCGACATAACGGTAAAGCGGCAGACCGGAGGCTTCGGCAGCAGCCTTGGCGATGGCGAGCGAAACGCCGAGAATGGCGTTCGCGCCGATGCGCGACTTGTTCGGGGTGCCGTCCAGCGCGATCATCATCTGGTCGATCTGAATCTGGTTTTCAGCATCGAAGCCGCCGATGGCGTCGAAGATTTCCGTGTTGACGGCTTCAACAGCCTTTTCCACGCCCTTGCCGAGATAACGCTTTCCGCCATCACGCAGCTCAACCGCTTCATGCGCGCCGGTGGAGGCGCCCGACGGAACGGCTGCACGGCCCATGGAGCCGTCTTCGAGGTACACATCGACTTCAACGGTCGGGTTGCCGCGGCTGTCGAGGATTGCGCGCGCGATGATATCGGTAATGGCAGTCATGGTCTCTCCCTTGGGAATGGAACAGATATTTTCCGTCGCCTGTCTTAGACGATGGCGAAGAAATTACAATGACGGCGGACGGCAGAAACAGGGCGCCCGCCATTTAAAATCGATTGGTACGGATCAGCACCCGTTCCCTTACGCCTTGGTGATGGCGTCAAAGGCCAGAAGCTTTTCAAGCAGTTTGGGCATGTCCTTCAGGTGCACCATGTTGGGGCCGTCCGAAGGCGCATTATCCGGGTCTTCATGGGTTTCAATAAAGAGACCGGCGACGCCGACAGCGACAGCGGCACGGGCCAAAGTCTCGACGAATTCACGCTGGCCGCCCGTGGAGCCGCCCTGCCCGCCCGGCTGCTGCACCGAATGGGTAGCGTCAAACACGACAGGCGCGCCGAGCGACGCCATGATCGGCAGAGAGCGCATATCGGAAACCAGCGTGTTATAACCGAAGGATGCGCCGCGTTCGCACAGAAGCACGTTCGGGTTGCCGCTCTCATTCAGCTTGGCCAGCACGTTCTTCATGTCCCAGGGCGCCAGGAACTGACCCTTTTTGACATTGATGACGCGACCGGTTTTTGCAGCCGCGACGAGAAGATCGGTCTGACGGCTGAGGAAGGCTGGAATTTGCAAGACATCCACCACATCGGAAACGATGGCGCATTGTTCTTCGGTGTGAATGTCGGTCAAAACAGGAAAGCCGAACTCCTTCTTGAGATCGGCGAAAACCTGCATCGCACTATCAAGGCCAATGCCGCGCTTGCCGGAAAGCGAGGTGCGGTTCGCCTTATCGAAGGAGGACTTATAAACCAGTCCGATTCCCAGCTTGTCGCAAAGCTCCTTCAGCACGCCAGCAATCATGAAGGCATGCTCGCGGCTTTCCATCTGGCACGGACCGGCGATCAGCGAAAAGCGCTCGGCATTGGAGAAGGAAACCTTGCTGGCGCCATCGCCGGCGGTGACTTTGAGATTGTTCATAACGCTCATCATTTTTCCTCGAAGGCGAAGGCAACGCCCTGACCGGGTGCGGCGGGCACCACCAGACGGCCGCCCGCTTTTGCGCAGAACACGCCATTAGCAGCAAGCACCGCTTCTGTCACGGCAAGATCGTCGGCAGAAAAGACGACGCCCATGCCACGCAATCCGACGTCGCTCCCGGCAGAAACTCCTAAGGCCAGTCCGCCCAAGTCAGCTTTTTGGGTTAGCCTCACGCGGGCATTGCCGGTAACAAAAACCATGTCTCCACCCGAAGACACCCTACCCTCACAGCCCAACACAGTTTCGATCAGGTGCACCGCCTTCGTGTCGCCGCCTGAAAACAGGATGATTTCGCTAAGGCCTGAGACACTGTTGGCGTGACGCTCCAGCGCCGCGCGGTCTCCCGGCAGGGCGCGCAGCCGCTGGCAACTGAAGAGGAAGAAATCCGCCGCCGAACCGCTTGCCGCGAAGGCGAGACGGAAGGCCGCCTCGCTCTGCGATCCGTCTGGCATCCGCACAGGGCGTGAAAAATGGAACACATCGCCAGCCGACACGTCCGACGTTACAAACCTCTCATGGTCTGCAAGGGCATCCTCGGTTTTGGCCACGAGAGCCGAAAAGCCCTCCTGCCCGACATTTTGCCGGAAGGCCCTGTCCCTTCCTGTGAACACATCGCCGCTGTCCGCAGATGCGTTATATTTAGCCGGATCAGCAATCGCGAGTGGCTCAAGATAGGTATCATCTTTGAAAAAAACACAGGCATTCCGGGTTCCGAACGGATGCAAAGCCTCCGGTGCGACCGTAAATCCAAGGCTGACTAGGCGCTTTACGGCAATACCGAGATCCGCCACTGGCAGAACGAGATGATCGATGCGATGCGATTTAATCATGACCTGTTTTCCTGCGCTGGCGCTCCCGTCCAAGCATACCTGGACGATTTGAACGTCAGAAGAGCACAATCAGGCGCCGTGAAGCAAATCATCAAAACAACAGATAGCAGGTTCACGAAATTTTAGGGGATTGCAGAACACATATGGAACATATAGTGTTCGTTCTGTATTTGTTTCGCGACTTCAACGACGATTCTTAAGGGTGTTTTCCTCATGCTCACGCGCAAACAGCAGGAATTGCTTCTCTTCATTCATGAAAGAATGAAAGAGTCCGGCGTGCCGCCCTCCTTCGATGAAATGAAGGACGCACTCGATCTTGCTTCGAAATCCGGTATTCACCGGCTGATTACCGCCCTCGAAGAGCGCGGATTCATTCGCCGGCTACCCAACAGGGCGCGAGCGCTCGAAGTCATCAAGTTGCCTGAGGCTTACACGCCGGGCGCAAGGCCGCAGCGCGGCTTTTCGCCAAGCGTCATCGAGGGAAGTCTCGGAAAACCGAAGGAGCCGGAACCCGCCCCCGCCCCCAAGGCACCCGCCAACGATTTCGCAGGTGCCGCCACCGTTCCCGTCATGGGCCGTATCGCTGCCGGTGTGCCGATTTCTGCCATCCAGAACAATACCCACGATGTGGCCGTGCCGGTGGATATGCTGGGATCGGGCGAACATTACGCGCTTGAGGTTAAAGGCGATTCGATGATCGAGGCTGGGATTTTTGACGGCGACACCGTCATCATCCGCAACGGCAACACCGCCAATCCGGGTGATATTGTCGTGGCGCTGGTGGATGATGAAGAAGCCACGCTGAAGCGCTTTCGTCGCAAGGGTGCGTCCATTGCGCTTGAAGCGGCAAACCCGGCCTATGAGACCCGAATTTTCGGACCGGATCGGGTGAAAATTCAGGGCAAGCTGGTGGGATTGATCCGCCGTTACCATTGATGTGGTGACATCGCGCATAGTCCTGTCGCGATGGGGCTGTCATGAAAATGGTGTCCCCTTATCAGGCGTCGACTTCTGGGAAAGACTTGGTTTGTCGATGCAGGAACACGCGCGTCATCTGGCCGATGGCGCGTCATTTTTTGAGAATCAATCCTCGCTTTGTTTACCTGACGCCGCAGGCATAGAGTTGGCTTAACGCGTAAACTCAATCGGCCTTCTGCTTCGCTCAGCATTGTCGCAAGTGCTTACTGTCTCCAAGCGGTGATATCGACGGGTCTCCTTTCTGTCACCCTCGCTTCCCATTCATCAATGCGGCTTATGGGAGCCATGGATTATTTGCGATATTCCAGAGCGCCTTCGTAGGTGTAGAAATGCGTGTCCTATCGGGGAAAAACGCCATGTACGATCTTTATATTGCCAACAAGAACTATTCCTCATGGTCGTTGCGGCCCTGGGTTTTGATGCGCACGCTTGGCATCGCCTTTGATGAAAAACTCATTCCCTTCGGCGAAGGTGTTTCCTTCTCCACATTTTCGCCGACCGGCAAGGTGCCATGCCTTGTCGACGAGGGAGTGACGGTTTGGGAATCACTGTCGATCGCCGAATATCTGGCCGAGAGGCATCAGGGCGTCTGGGCGAGCGACAAGCAGGCGCGGGCCTGGTCACGTTCGGCGGCGAGTGAAATGCATGCGGGTTTTTTCTCGCTGCGTAATCTCTACCCCATGTCGGTCGGTATCCGGGTAAAACCCAAAGCTGGCGATGCCGGGCTAGCGGCCGATATAAAGCGCATCGATGCGCTGTGGACTGAAGGTCTCACCAGATTCGGCGGACCTTTTCTCGCCGGTCAGAAATTCACGGCGGTCGACGCCTTCTTCTGCCCGGTGGCGTTCCGTTTCCAGACCTATGGCGCCGATCTTTCGACGGCAGCGAAGGCCTATTGCGACCGACTGCTCGCCCTGCCCGCCATGGGCGAATGGTACGAGGCCGGACTGAAGGAAATCTGGCGTGACCTGCCACATGAAGAGGAAATTGGCGGCATTGGCGAAGTGACCGCGGATCTACGCGCCAAGGTCTGAGTGAATGCTTGACGAACCGTGCTGGCGACATTCATTGCGATGCCGCCAGCAACCGGGTAACGGGTTCAGGCACCTCGTGGTCAAAACGGCCGCTCTTCCAGTCATAGAAGCGATGTTCGCTCCACGGCCTGTCCGCACCGGCGGTTGCGGCGCGCATCTGTCCCACGACGCCCGATTCATCGCTGCTGGCGAAATCTAGCTCCACCGAGCCGATGCGCCTTAATATGTCGCGGTTGAGCAGCAAGGCTCCCGAGCGGCATTGCGCAAACGAGGTTCTGCGGGAAACGATGACAATATCGGCGATATCACAGGCTTTCCCGGCAAACCGACCGTCCTCCAGCACGATGATCCATTCGCCGCTTCGCGCACGCGCCACGCACCAGATGCCCGTCCGGCAGGTAAAGACGCCCGGCGCAGCATCCCTCAGCGTGGCCGTCATTTCGCGCGCCAAGGCCTTCATATCCTCCGGCGCCAGTTTCGATTTTGCGCTGAGGGCAACGGTGGTTGCCGGAACCGCGTTCTTGAGAATGACGGGCGCGAGCGGTTTTTCCGGCAGCAGCAGCGCCCTTTGCCACTGCTCATAGATGAAGCCCTGTGGTCGGGTTTTTGTGGTGTAGACCTTGCCCTCGTCCAGAAGCGCCACTAGCCTCCCCTCCTCGTGGATAAGCAGATCAGGCAGATCACGTTGGGCGACGGATCCGGACATGCCGAAGGCAAAGAGCAGAGGTGGAATTCCAAGCAGCGCCAGGCGGCTGCGCAGCAATGTCAGCAAGAGGAAACCCACTGAAGCAATGCCGATGAAAGCGCCGTGCGGCCGACCGGTCGCCGCGCTGCCGCCCCAGGACGCGACTTCATCCGCAACGTCGATGACTAGCGCCATTCCGTACCCCATGACCTTCAGAAATGGTGCATCGAGCCCGAAGGGCATCAGCAGCATGGCGATAAGACCAAAGGGCATGACGATCAGCGACATTATCGGCATCGCCGCCAGATTGGCAAAAAGTCCATAGGTGGTGACACGCTGAAAATGCTCGACGGAATAGATCGCTGTCGAAAGTCCGCCGATCAACGATGTGGTGATGACACCACCGATGATGGCGCCTGCCGTTTCCACCACTGTCATCCACGCGGGTTTGCGCCCGATGAACAGGCGCTCACGGTCAGTGCGCCAGCGGCTCCAGGCGGCATAGGCGGATACAAGCGCAATCGTCGCGGCGAAGGACATCTGAAAGCTCGGCCCCATGATCTCCGAAGGAGACAGGGCAAGGATGACCAAAGCGGACAGCGCAACATTCCTGAGGCTGAGCGACGGCTGATCGAAGAGAACGGCAATCAGCATCACCGACATCATCAGCCATGCGCGTTCGGCAGAGACGGCAAAACCGGAAATCAGGTAATAGGCGAGCGTCATCAGCAGTGCCGCAAAGGCGGACAACTTCTTCACCGGCCAGCGTTGAGCAAAGGCGGGAAACAGGCTGAAGGCGAGCCGCAATCCCACGAAGAATATGCCTGACGCCAGCGCCATGTTGAGGCCGGATATGGCGACGATATGGGCAAGGCCGGAAAGCCGCAACGCTTCCATCGTGCCTGCCGTTATGGCCTGTCTCTCATCAGTGACGATGGAGGCGGCAAAAGCGCCGGCGTCGCCGCCGATCGTGGTGCGAATGCGCTCGGCAATGGCGATGCGCAGACCGTAAAGCCGCATATCCGCCCACCCCAGCCAGTCCTTTTTTACATCGATATCGGGGGCAGCGACCATCTGTAGCGGCTTATAAAAAAAGCCGGTCGCGCCAATGCCCTTGAAATAGGAGGCGAAGGCAAAATCATTGAGACCGGGCAAAGCCGGACCGGATGGCGGCGAAAGCCGCGCCTTACCGCGGATCGTCGCACCGAGCGCCACCGGCTTTCCGCCGCCGCGGGCCAGCAACGAAACCTTTCCAGGCAGGCGTGACAATGCCGGCGCTTCTGTCGCAGCCAGCTGCACCACATAACGCCAGTCGCCGCGGGCATCGACCTCCCGGCGCATCACCGTGCCGGTAATGGTGGTGGTAACGGGCGTATCCAGCACCACAGTCCCCGCCCGCCGCGTTTCAAATTCGGCGAAAAGCATGCCTAGCAACAGCATTGCGACGAGGCTGCAGGCCGTGGCTACCAGCGTCGCTCGATATCGGGCGGCCAATGTCACGCCGGCGGCGAGCAAAAATAGAACAACAAGAAGCGGCAATGAAGGTGTTGCATCAAGGGAAAACCAGAGGATCGCCCCACAGCCGATGAAGACCGGCACGAAAAGAAAATCATGGCCGAATGCACGTTCCTCTGCGAGGCAGGCGGTAATTTTCTGAAGAACGGCAATTTGCGTTTTCGGCTTATCTGCAAGGGCCGGCAAATCATATGTCGCGACCTCGCCGGTCCGGCGCAGCGGAGACAGGATATCTGCCGTGCGGGGCAAGCCGCCCTGCATCGTTTCGGCATATCCGAAATGCTGTTTTTCCCCTTGACCAAGCAATCTGCGCCGCGCCCCTGCCGCACCGGAAACAGGTTTGCAGGCGGACGCGCGGGATTGCAATGCTTTCCTTTAACCCTGTGTTGACCGAGATTGAATTGCTATGATCGATAAAGCGAAAAGCAACGCAATTGCGTTTGCCGCAATGCACAATTTGACCTTTGGATAGCTTGGCATCCGCGCCAGGATCATATAGCTAATCGGTAGACGCTTAACCGCGAGGCGTGTCTCAACGCCTCCACCCGCATGTTCTCGGAGGATCAGTATGACGGAAAAAAGCGCTACAGTGACACTTGGCGAAAAGCAGGTGG
>JAEXMK010000091.1 GCA_023444445.1 Pseudomonadota bacterium
GTATGACGGAAAAAAGCGCTACAGTGACACTTGGCGAAAAGCAGGTGGAACTCCCGGTCAGGGAAGGCACGATTGGACCAAGCGTCGTCGATATCGCCACGCTCTACAAGCACACGGGCTCCTTCACCTACGACCCGGGTTTCACGTCGACGGCCTCCTGCGAATCCAAGATCACCTATATCGACGGTGACGAGGGCGTTCTCCTTCACCGTGGTTTCCCAATCGAGCAGCTCGCCGAACAGGGCGACTTCCTGGAAACCTGCTATCTGCTGCTTTACGGCGAGCTGCCGACGGCTGCGCAGAAGAAAGACTTCGACACCCGGGTCACGCGCCACACCATGGTACATGAGCAGATGAGCCGCTTCTTCACCGGCTACCGCCGCGACGCGCATCCGATGGCCGTCATGTGCGGCACGGTTGGCGCTCTCTCGGCCTTCTACCACGACTCGACCGACATCACCGATCCGCACCAGCGCATGGTCGCTTCTCTGCGCATGATCGCGAAGATGCCGACGATCGCCGCCATGGCTTACAAGTACCATATCGGCCAGCCCTTCGTTTATCCGAAGAACGATCTGGATTACGCCTCCAACTTCCTGCACATGTGCTTTGCCGTGCCGTGCGAGGAATACAAGGTCGATCCGGTTCTGGCCCGCGCCATGGACCGCATCTTCATTCTGCATGCCGATCACGAGCAGAATGCCTCCACCTCCACGGTGCGTCTTGCCGGTTCTTCGGGTGCAAACCCCTTCGCCTGTATCGCGGCTGGCATCGCCTGCCTCTGGGGCCCTGCTCACGGCGGCGCCAACGAAGCAGCGCTCAATATGCTCAACGAAATCGGCACGGTTGACCGTATTCCTGAGTACATCGCCCGCGCGAAAGACAAGAACGACCCGTTCCGCCTGATGGGCTTTGGCCACCGCGTCTACAAGAACTACGACCCGCGCGCCAAGATCATGCAGAAGACGATGTACGAAGTGCTGGAAGCCACCGGCAACTCCGACGATCCGATCATGCAGGTTGCGCTGGAGCTGGAAAAGATCGCCCTTTCCGACCCCTACTTCGTCGAAAAGAAGCTTTACCCGAATGTCGACTTCTATTCCGGCATCACGCTGAAGGCGCTCGGCTTCCCCACGACCATGTTCACTGTTCTCTTCGCTCTTGCCCGCACCGTTGGCTGGATTGCACAGTGGAACGAAATGATTGAAGATCCGCAGCAGCGTATCGGTCGTCCGCGCCAGCTCTACACGGGCGCTGGCAAGCGCGACTACGTTCCGGTTTCCAAGCGCTAAGCCGAAACCAACCAAGATCAAAGGCCGGCAGGTTTTCACCCGCCGGCCTTTTTGTTGTTCGCCCTGATGGTTCTCAGTGGCGCGCGGCAACGCCCAGGAACTGCTTGAGTTCGCGTGTTGCGGGATTGGAGAACACCTCTTCGGGCGGTCCGATTTCATGCACCCTGCCCTCGTGCATGAAGACGACGCGGGAGCAGACGTCGCGCGCAAACTTCATCTCATGCGTCACCATCAGGAGAGTCATGCCTTCGGCGGCCAGTTCACGCACCACCGCAAGCACCTCCGAGACCAATTCGGGATCGAGTGCCGAGGTGATCTCGTCGCACAGCAGAGCGATCGGCTGCATGGCGAGCGCGCGGGCGATAGCGACGCGCTGCTGCTGGCCACCGGACAGTTCATCGGGATAGGCGTCGAATTTATGAGCCAGCCCCACCCGTTCCAGCATCTTGCGGGCAACGGCTTCCGCTTCCGGTTTCGGTGTCTTTTTCACCACGGTCTGCGACAGCATGACATTGCCGCCAACGGTCTGGTGCGGGAAGAGATTGAACTGCTGGAAGATCATGCCGACCTTCAGTCGCAGCGCCTTGAGATGCAGATCATCATCGAGAAGCTGCGCGCCGGCGACCGAGATCGAACCGGCGGAAATTGTCTCCAGCCCGTTGATGCAACGAAGCAGGGTCGATTTTCCCGATCCGCTTTTGCCGATGATGGCGATGACTTCACCCGGCTCCACATCGAGATTGATGCCCTTCAGAACCTCGTTGCTGCCATAGCTTTTACGGACTTCAGTGATTTCGATGAGCGACATTGAGCTTCCTTTCCAGGATCTGGCTGCTCTTCGACAGAGGCCAGCACAGCGCGAAATAGATGAGGGCGACGAGGCCATAAACGGTGAAGGGCTGGAAGGTGGCGTTGGTGACCACAGTGCCCGCCTTGGACAATTCGACAAAACCGATGATCGAGGTCACGGCCGTTCCCTTGATGACCTGCACGAAGAAACCGACGGTTGGCGGAATGGCGACCCGCATGGCCTGCGGCAGGATAACGTAACGCATCTGCTGCAGACGCCCCATGGCAAGACTTGCCGATGCCTCCCACTGGCCTTTGGCGACAGATTCGACGCAGCCGCGCCAGATTTCGGTGAGGAAGGCAGCCGCCCACAGGATCAGCGTCAGGCCTGCCGCGAGCCAAGCGGGCACATCGATGCCGAAAAGGCCGAGGCCAAAAAAGGCGATAAACAGCTGCATCAGAAGGGGCGTTCCCTGAAAAAGCTCGACATAATAGCGTGCGAAAGCCCGCATCGATTTTTTCCGGGAAATGCGCATGGAGAGCAGAAGCAGCGCCACCAGACCACCGCCGACAAAGGAGACGAGCGACAGAAGCACGGTCCAGCGCGTGGCGAGCAGCAGGTTTCTGAGAATATCCCAGGTGGAGAATTCGATCATCGGACACTCCTGCGCGGAAAAATGAAGTTGCCGCCGATGACCAGCGCCTGCCGGAGAAGAATGGCGAGCACGAGATAGATGACGGTGGAGACTATGTAGGCCTCGAAGGCGCGGAAGGTGCGCGACTGGATGAAGTTGGCCGCAAAGGTCAGGTCCTCGGCGGCGATCTGCGAGACGACCGACGAGCCGAGCATCACAATCACCACCTGCGACGAAAGCGCCGGCCAGATGCGTTGCAACGACGGCACCAGCACCACATGCCGGAAGGTTTCGAAACGGGTCATGGCAAGGCTTGCCCCGGCCTCGAACTGGCCCTTGGGCGTTGCCTGAATGCCGGCGCGGATGATCTCGCAGCTATAGGCCCCGAGATTGACCACCATGGCGATATTCGCCGCGCTCAGCTCCGACAATTGCAGGCCAAGCGATGGCAGGCCGAAAAAAATGAAGAACAACTGTATAAGAAACGGCGTATTGCGAATGAGTTCCACATAGGTCGCGACCGGCGGCCGCAGCCATTTTGGCCCGAGCGCGCGTACCCAGGCGCAGAATATGCCGAGCGCGATGCCGAGAATGCCGCCGACGGCGATCAATTCCAGCGTGACGCCGATACCCTTGACGATCTGCGGATAATAGTCGAGGAGCCATCCAAAATCGAATGTGTATTTCACCCGATGCTTCCTTTCGGCGAAGACAAACCACGCGCCGGTCCCGGCTCAGGCGAGGCCGGCGCATGCATTTTGCCGGGTTGCTCAGAGATCCTCGGGCAGGTCGGTTTTCAGCCATTTCTGCGCGATGGTGTTCAGCGAGCCATCTGTCTTTGCGGTGGCTATGATGGCGTTGACCTTTTCCAGAAGCGCCGGCTGTTCCTTGTTCAGGCCGATATAGCAGGGCGAATTCTTGATCAGGAACTTTAGTTCGGGGCGCTTCGGCGGGTTCTTCGCGAGAATGGCGGCGGCGACGACGTTGCCGGTGGCTACTGCTTCAACCTGACCGGCGAGGAAGGCGGAAATCGTGCCGTTATTGTCCTCGTAGCGCTTGATGGTTGTGTCAGCTGGAGCGACCTTGGTCAGTTCCAGATCCTCGACAGCGCCGCGGGTGACGCCGACGGTTTTACCGGCCAAATCTTCCGCCTTGGTAACGGCGACCGAGTCGGGCGCAAAGACGCCATTATAAAAAGGCGCATAGGCGGTGGAGAAGTCGATGACCTTTTCACGGTCCGGGTTCTTGCCGAGGCTGGAAATGACAAGATCAACCTTATTGGTCTGCAGATAGGGAACGCGGTTGGCGCTGGTGACCGGCACGAGTTCGACCTTTACGCCGAGTTTCTCGCCAATCAGATTGGCAACGTCGATATCGTAACCCTGGGGCGCCATATCCGTGCCGACGCTGCCGAAGGGCGGGAAATCCTGCGGGACCGCAACGCGGATCGTGCCGCGGGAGGAAATATCACCGAGCGCATCGGCAAAGGCTGCGGGCGAAAAGCTGAGCGTTGCGGAAATCGCGGCAATGGCAAGCAATGAACGTCTGGAAAACATTGGGAATTACTCCTTAGGGCTTGGGGAAAGGGGCTGCAATGAAAGGGAGTTGCGAAGCTCGTAGAGCGGATCTGGCCTGCGGGTGAGATCGAGACCGGTTTCGACTTCGTCGAGATGGCGGATAGCGAGTTCTGCGGCGGCGTGAAAATCGGCAGCCTTGATCGCTTCGAAAATACGGCAATGTCCGTCATGCGATTGTTGCGCGTGGAAATCGGACTGATAGAGCATGGAGATGAGAATGGTTCTCGCCGTCAGGTCACGAAGCGCTTCGACGATGATGTCGTTTCCGGCGATTTCGGCGATACGGATGTGAAAATCACCCATCAGGCAGGTCAGGCGCTGACGATCGCCTTTGGCAATCGCCGCCTTCTCCTCATCGAGATGATCAGCGAGTAGGGTAATGCCTTCCGCACTAACGGCGGAAAGGTTGCGCAAAAGCCCATATTCGATGATGCGGCGTGCCTCATAGACCTTGATGGATTCTTCGGCAGAGGGCTCTACCACGAACCATCCCCGGCGCGGGCTGACAGTGACGATGCCGCGCGTCTCGAGCCGCATCATCGCTTCGCGAATGCGCGTGCGCGACACGCTGAAGAGGCTGGCGAGCTGGTTCTCGCTGAGGCGGGTTCCCGGACGGATGCGGGCGGAAAGAATGCCGGAGATGATGGCGTCTTCTACCGCGCTCTGGGCACTTTCTGATGTATGGCTATCTTGCATACAAGATTGAAAGCAAGAGCTGTGCCAGACGAGATTTGGCGGCTCGCAGGCGTCAGATGATCGGCGGCTAGCCGCCCTAACGATCAAATGCGCTAAAACAGAGCCCTCGCCTGCCTCGATCAGTAGCAGGCGGTAGTGAGCTTTACCTGCACGCGAAATGAAATTTTGGCAGACCGCAAAGGAGGGACAGGATCAGGCTGAGCGGCTATCTCTGTTCTTCAGGACATCGAGAAGAATGGCTGCACCGGTTTCGCCGGGAGGGACCTCCGTGTGCAGACGCTGCTGCACCAGCGCATAGCCTTCCAGCATCGCCTGCCGCTCAATGGTGTCGGAAGACAGGCGCTCGGCCCAGCGCAGCATCGAGCCGGCCCGCACCACTTCGTTGAAATATTCCGGTATAATGGCGTAATCAGCAATCAGGTTTGGCAAGGCGCCCGTCCAGGTCTTCACCCGCTTGCTCAGCATGGTGAAAATCCAGTCAGTTTTGTAGACCGAGATTGTCGGCACGCCAGCCAGCGCCAGTTCGAGAATGACAGTGCCGGAAGCAGCGATGGCCGCATCAGCCTCTGCAAAGGCCTTCCACTTGAAGACAGAGTCGATGCCGATCTCGGGCCTTATATCGTCCGGCCACATTGCTGCCATGTCGCGGATGCGATTTTCCTGACGTGGCACCGTGGGCAGCAGGAAACGTGTGGGGCCGTTGCGCTCCACGAAGGCTTTTGCCGCTTCCTGAAACGGCTCCATCAGCCGCGTCGTCTCCGTGGAGCGCGATCCCGGCAGGAGAAGGATGGTCTTCGGCTGGCCCTGTTCCGGCAGAGGCCGTTCCGCCCGCCTCTGCCGCACGGCCAGCACTTCCGGATCGACGCTGAGCCGGTGGCCCACGAATGTCGTCGGTGGACCGCCAAGACGCCGCATGGCCTCCGGCTCGAATGGCAGCAGGGCCAGAACGTGATCGACATAGGATAACATCGCCGTGGCGCGATATTCCTTCCACGCCCACACGCTCGGGCAGACATAATTGACTACCGGCAGCTGCGGCAATTGTTTGCGGACTTTTTTTGCGACGCGGTGCGTGAAATCCGGGCTGTCGATGATGAGCAAAACATCCGGCTTTGCGGCCACGATGGCCGCAGCAGTCTGGTTGATCCGGGCAATGAGCTTCGGCAGCTTCTTGAGAACCTGCGTGAAGCCCATGATGGAGAGCTCGGAATAGTCGAACAGCGAGGTAAGGCCCTGTGCCTCCAGTGCTTCGCCGCCAACACCCATCAGTTCGACGGAACCCACATATCGAGCCTTGAGCGCCCGGATCAGATCTGCGCCCAGAAGATCGCCGGATACCTCGCCGGCGATTACCGCCACTTTTAATGCCGCCGTCATCCGATCATGTCTCCGCCCACCATGTCGCCACCGAGTGACGTATCGATGCCGCAGACGAATATGCCCGCCTCGTCAGCTGCTTTCAACATCGCGTCACGATCGAGCACCAGCGCCCGCCCAGCTTCAACGGCGATACCCGCCAGCCCGGCTCTTTTCGCATTTTCCACGGTTTCGATGCCTATGGTCGGCAAATCGGCGCGTACATCCTGCTGAGGCTTGCAGAGCTTCACCAGCACGCCTTTACGGCGAGGCGATATGCGCCCTTCGGCACGCAGAGCGGCGACGCGGGCCAGCATGGCATCCGTACCCTCTACCCCCTCCAGCGCCACGATGCGGCCACCAACGGAGACGGCCCCCTGCCCGACATCGAGCTTGCCGAGCGCAAGTGCCGCTTCAGCGGCCTTACGAATATCCTTCATATCCTCGTCGGCAGGCTTCTGTCCGCCGAAAGGACCGGTCGTTGCCAAAAGGCCGGGCGCAATCTCGTGCGCACCAATGACTTTTGCGCCGAGCGTGCTGATGATCTTGATGACCATCTGCAGAACCGCATCATCGCCACCTGACAACAACGTTTTGACGATGGAGGGCAACTTGAGCAGAATACCCACGGTCGGGCGGATTTCCCGCCACTCCGGACGCCGCGCCACGCCGCCGGACAACACGACGCGGTCTACCTTGTTTTCACGCAACAGACGGCCAAGACCGGCGACATCGCCAACACTGATCACGGCATTGTCGAAATCGCTCCAGTCGAAACGGGAATCATCGCGCAAGCGCACGATGAAGGGGTTCTCGCCCATCTCACGGGCGGCGGCCGCCACATAAAGCGGCAGCTGGCCGCTGCCGGCCACGATGGCGAGACGCCCGCCGCCTGTCACAGCTCACTTGCCCCGGTTGGGCGAAGATATCGCGCGATCACTATCCGCACCGATGAAATCGATGACTTCGAGCGCCTGCGGGCAATCCAGATAGTCGTCACGGTTAATTGCCGCCGCATTGCCGCGGATCGTGCCTTCGGCCTCGAAAATCGCCTTATAAACGCGTCTGACCTTGTGGATGTCCGCACGCTCGATGCCGGCGCGCGTCATGCCCACGACGTTCAGGCCGCCGAGGATGCCGGGATTGCCGTTCAGCATGCCATAGGGAATGACGTCGTAATTGACCGCAGACAGTCCGCCGATGAATGCCTGACGGCCGATACGTGTAAACTGGTGCACGGCGCAACCGCCCCCCAGAATAGCGCGGTCCTCGATGGTGACATGGCCAGCCAGCATCACATTGTTGGACAGGATGATGTGACTGCCGAGACGGCAGTCATGCGCGACATGCGAATTGGCGAGAAAGAGGTTGTCATCACCGACAATGGTCTTGCCGCTGCCATCGGAACTGCCGGCATTCATCGTCACGCCTTCGCGCATGATGCAGCGTTCACCGATTTCGAGGGTCGTTTCCGAACCATCGTGGCGAACAGCCTGGGGCGTGCCACCGATCACCGCCATGGAATGAATAACCGATCCACGGCCGATGACCGTCAGGCCGGACACCACGGCGTGGTTATGAAGCCGGACATCATCATGCAGCGTCACCTTCGGCCCGACATAGGCAAGCGCACCGATGACGACATTTTCACCGATGACCGCTCCATCCTCGACAACAGCGGTCGGATGGATTTTTGCCGACGCCGCAATCTTGCTCATTGCTGGCCCTCAGGGATCATCATCGCCCCCACATCGGCCTCCGCTACAAGCGCGCCGTCCACCTTCGCTTCGCAATGGAACTTAAAGACATTCCCACGCTGACGCTGCTTGGTGACATGGATTTCCAGACGATCGCCGGGGATCACGGGCTTGCGGAAACGGGCGTTGTCGATCGTCATGAAGTAGACCAGATGACCACCTTCACCCTGGCTGCGAGCGCATATAGCGCCTGCCGTCTGGGCCATGGCTTCGACAATCAGAACGCCCGGCATGATCGGCCGGTCCGGGAAATGGCCGGTGAAATGTGGTTCGTTGACCGTCACATTCTTGATGCCAATCGCCGAATTATTACCATCGATCTCAACGATCTTGTCGATCAGCAGGAACGGGTAACGATGTGGCAGAAGCTTCATGACTTCCAGGATGTCAGCCGTGCCAAGCGTCGCCTTCGTTTCATCAGCCATTGTTTTTTTCTCCTGTTTTTTTATCACGCTCTTCGGCGCGGGCCAGAATGTCGGCCATATCGCGCAGGAAATGTTTCATCGGGCGCGCCGGTATTCCGCCATAACGGCTGCCAGCGGGAACATCGGCAACCACACCGCTCATCGCGGCGATCTGCACACCGTCGCCAATAGTGATATGGCCATTGATGCCCGTTGCGCCGCCAATCATCACACCGTCACCGATGCGGGTGCTGCCGGCAATACCGACCTTGCTGACAATGCCGCAATGGCGGCCGATGCGAACGTTGTGACCGATCTGCACCTGATTGTCGATCTTGGTGCCTTCGCCAATAACGGTGTCATCCATCGTGCCACGATCGATCGTCGTATCGGCACCGATCTCGACATTGTCCTGAATGATGACCCGGCCGATCTGCACGATCTTCAGCATGCCACGTGGACCGGGCGCATAACCGAACCCATCCTGGCCGATGCGCGCGCCGTTATGGATGATGACATTATTGCCGAGCAACGCCGCAAGAATGCTTGCTCCACCGGCAATGGTGCAATCGCGACCGATCTGTACATGAGGACCAATCACGACACCCGGCCCAATGCGTGTTCCCGCGCCAATATGGGCCCCCGCGCCGATCACGGCCAGCGGTTCCACGATGACACCCGGCTCAAGCTTTGCTGACGGATCGACAAACGCAGCCGGGGAAATTTCCGTTTCCATCGGTGCAACGGTCGACGGTCGCATGGCGGATGGATGCAATAAAGCACCGGCCTGCGCAAACAGCGTGTGCGGGGTCTTCGATATCAATGCCGGAATATGGGAAGGCACAAAATTCTTTAGGGCCGCATCACAAATGACAGCGCCCGCCTCGCAAGTCAGCAGTTCGTCGTTGCTCTTGCGGGAAAGAATGTAACAGAGCTGATCGGGTTTTGCCCGGTAGACCGGCGCAACGGACCTGATAATCCGCTCGCCTGCCGCCTCATCAGACAGTTCCGCCCCAAAACGGTCTGCGATATCTTTCAATCGCAGTCCCTCGTGGGGCGGAAAAAATGCGTTGTATTCCATCAGCCGGAAACTCCAGAACGTTCAAAGTTGCAGATCTGGACTGCCGATATCAGAAACTGTTGGACATGCCAAACCGGAAACGCTGTTCCTCGTCGTAGTCTTCCTTGGCAATCGGAATAGCATAGTCAACGCGGATAGGACCGAAGGGCGATGCCCACATCACGCCGATACCAGCGGATGCGCGGATCGAGTTGTCGTCCTTGACGGTCTGCGATGTGGAGACCTTGTTGCCATACATCGTACCAGCGTCGACGAAGCCAGCGAGGCGGAGGCCGAAGTCTTCCGGAACACCAGGCATCGGGGCCGTAACTTCCGCAGAAGCCGCGAAGTACGTCGTACCACCGATGGAGTCGGAACCAATGCGCGGACCGATACCATCGTTCTTGAATCCGCGAACCTGACGACCGCCAAACTTGAACTGATCGAAGACCAGCAGATTGTCACCCGTCGGCAGGACGTGACCAGCCTGGCCAGTCAGCGAGCCGATGATATCGTACTCATCCGAGAGCGTGTGGTAGTAGCGAGCCTTGGCGTAAATCTTGTAGTATTCGGAATCGCCACCGAGACCTGCAAACTCGTTCGTCAACGCACCCTGCCAGCCTTCGCGCGGCATGTTGCGGTCGTCGAGCGTATTGTAGTTCAAGGTGTTGGAAATGATGGACTGGGTCCAGTCACCGCCGCGGATCAGAGCCTGATAAGGTTCTGCAAGATTGGCGTTGTTCTGCCAATCACCCTTACCGTCATAATTGATCTGCTTGTAGGTGTACTTGAACGTCGTCGAAAGGTTTTCCGTAATCGGCGCAGTCACGCGCAGCGCAAAGCCCTGTTCGTCGTAATTGTAGTAGTCTTCGCTCTTGCTCTGGTTCTTGAAGAGGTCGAAACCGGCAGCCAGACGGTAGCCAAGGAAATAGGGCTCGGTGAAAGACAGCGAGTAGGTACGTGCATCGTCTTCACCCGCACCAGCGGCAACGCGGATGTACTGACCGCGACCGAGGAAGTTCTTTTCCTCGACCGATGCTTCGAGCAGCACGCCGTCGTTCTGCGAGTAACCCGCACCGATACCGAACGAACCCGTCGACTGGTCTTCAACGTCTACCACGATCACCACGCGGTCAGGCGCACTGCCGCCAGCGGTCGAGATATTGACCTTGGAGAAATAACCCAGTGCTTCGAGACGGCGCTTTGCAGCGGTGATGACCGTCTGGTTGAACGCATCACCTTCGGAAATATCGAATTCGCGACGGATGACATAGTCACGCGTACGGGTGTTGCCACGGATTTCGATACGCTCGACGTAAGCACGCTCACCCTGGTCGACGATGTAGGTCACGCCGATGGTGTTGCCAGACATGTCGCGGTCGCCACGCGGCGTAACACGGGCGAAGGGATAGCCTTCACCGGCAACGCGCTTGGAAATTGCTTCCATGCTCTGCTGGACTTCCTTGGCGCTGTAGCTTCCACCCTGACGGGTTTCCACGAGGCCCTGCAACTCGGAACCATCAACACCCGGAACAGTCGATTCGACCGCGACGTTGCCGAAGTTGTACTTTTTGCCTTCGTCAACCGTGATGGAGATGGTGTATTCGTTCTTGGACTCGTCCAGAACCGCCTCGGAAGACACGACGCGGAAGTCGGCATATCCGTGGTTGTAGTAGAACTGGCGCAGCGCCTCTTCGTCGGCGCGCAGCTTGTCCTCGTTGTAAACGTCCTTACGCGTCAGGAACGACAGCATGTTGGACTTCTTGGTGTTGATGACGGCGGCCAGACGACCATCGCTATAGGCATTGTTGCCAATGAAATCGATGCGGCCAATCTTCGTGCGCTCGCCTTCATTGATCACGAAAGCGATGTTCACACGGCCCTGACCGACGGAAACGGTCTGCGTGGTGATTTCGACATCGCTACGGCCGATGGCAGCATAGGCTTCCTTGATGCGGGCAATATCAGCCGTCACGATCGCCTGATTGAACGGGCCCATCGACTGCGTCTGAACGACGCCGGCGAGCTTGTCGTCCTTGATCTTGCGGTTGCCGTTGAAGACCACCTGGTTGACAAGCTGGTTCTCATTGACGGTCACGACCAGCGTGCTGCCGGAAACGCGCATGGATACATTCGAGAAGTAACCGGTGGCGTAAAGACGCTTCACCGATTCATCGATATCCGA
>JAEXMK010000215.1 GCA_023444445.1 Pseudomonadota bacterium
GTCTCATTTTCCGACGGCCGCTCGATGCGAAAGGTGGTGACGTTGCCGTGCGTGCCGAGCGGTTCGGCCGGGCGATAACCGGCAATGCCGTTCGGGTTTTCGGCATCGCGCGTGCGCAGGAAGGGCGTCGGGTGGACGCCTGGCTGATACCAGAGCGCATTGGCGGCGACAAAACCGAAGACGACGGCAAAGGCACCACAGCCGCCAACCATTTTCGGATGGCGCAGGATTTCGCGCCCGATGGCCGAAACCACCAAGGAAACAATGCCGACACCAATCTGTGCCGTTGTTTTCTTAGGCGATTTTCGCTTTCGCGGGGCCATCGTCACCGTCCTTTCTCATTCTTGCGGCCATCTCGCCAAGCTGCCGGATGCGGGGCGGAAACTCCACCATGCTCTCGGCTTCAGCGTTATGACCGCCACCCGCCATGCCGGAACCGTCAGCAGGCAGAGTGATCGTTACGACCGTCCCCTCGCCGGGCTTGCTGGTGATGGCGAACGTGCCGCCATGCAGAGCCACAAGCCCCTTGACCAGGGACAATCCCAGACCCGTGCCCTCATAGCGACGGGTATATTCATTCTGAACCTGCATGAAGGGCTGGCCCAGGAATTCGATCTTGTCTTCTGCAATGCCGATACCGGTGTCGCTCACCGTCAGCTTCAGCATCGCGCCCTCACGCGCGGCGTCGATCGACACAACACCACCCGCATCGGTGAATTTTATGGCATTGCCGGCAAGATTGATGAGCACCTGCCGGATGGCGCGCTGGTCGGCCGCGATTTCGCCGATACCACGCTGGATGCGGCTGGTCAAAGTCAGGCCTTTTTCCTTCGCCTGCAGGCCAAGCATGGCCTCGCAAGATTCAATCGTCTCGGCAATCGGGAAGCTTTCCATCATCAGCTCGTAGCGGCCGGCTTCCAGCTTGCTCATGTCGAGCATGGTGTTGACGACGGACAGAAGATGGGCACCGGACTGCCGGATAAGGCCGACATATTCCCGCTGGCGATCGTTTTCCAGCCGCCCGAAATATTCGCCCGCCAGAATATCCGAAAAACCGAGGACGGCGTTGAGCGGTGTGCGCAGCTCATGGCTGACGGCGGCGAGGAAACGCGACTTGGCGTCGTTGGCCGATTCCGCCTCCGCCGCCTTGCGGGCGACATCGCGGCGCAGACGTTCCATTTCCGTAATATCAGTCAGCTGGGCGACGATGCGGCGCAGGCGCCCGGTCGCGCCACGAATGGCGGTCATCTCGATACGGACATGCATGAACTGCGTCTGGCGCGATTTCGCACCGGTCTCGAAGCGAAGTTCGGCGGTTGCCGTGTCGTCGCCCTGCCGCAGCGTGTCGAAAGCCTGCATCAGGTCGATGCGATCAGAGACATAGACATATTCAACGAGGATATGTCCCCTGCTGGCCTGAAGATCTCCCGGAAACGCCGCGAGATCCCGACCGGAGACGTGTTCGACCAGACCGGTCTCACCGATGACCAGCACGAGCCCCGGCACCTGCGAGGCGGCGATCAGATCGTTATCACCGGACACGGCGGAAAAGGAGGGCGCACCGCGTGCAGGGCGCGAAAAGGCAATCAGCAGCGCGGCGGCGGCGAGATAGAGCGCCAGCACCAGGGCCGCGCCGATGGGTAGCGCGATGGCGGGGCTGAAAACGAGGCTGAACAGGGCTGGTACAACAAAAAGGCCGACAGCACTGAAAGCGATCAGCCGGCGCAGGCGCGCAATGGTTCCGGCACGCCTTTCGGCGTCCTCTTCCATGCGCGCAAGCCATCTGCCTGCGGCATGGTCGACCAGTGCGACCGCTTTTTCTCTCATATTACGCAATACCAAACCCGAATCTTGAAGGCGGTTCCAACAGCGTCGACAATAGAAGGCGGCGGCTTAAGGAATGGATAAAAAGAATGGCGTCAAAGGCCTGTCAAATACGCCTCAGTCCCAATACGGGGCATTTATTCCAAGCTTTGCCAATCATGGTTAATGACGGGTAAGCGACGGATTTCGCTTCATTTTCGCCATCGTGTTAACCTTTGTGGCAAGGCTTGCCGCCGCTTTGGCCCGGAACGCGTGGGCTCCGTCGCAATTATGCTTAACATGGACTGTTAAAATGCGAATGAATTGATGGCTGCCGTGCCGATACGAGGAGAATAGATACAATTTGAATTAAATTGCGCCGCTTTTTGCAATCGGCTGTTCGCCGGTCGCCTGTAGCTTCTCCTCAAGCCCGGGAAACGGGACAAAGGCCGATGACCCGAAACCGGGTGGGGCTTCAAAACAAAGATCATCTGGCAGGGTGTCTGACAATGTGGTTTCTGATCAAAGGAACATTCTGGTTTTCGCTGGTGCTGGTGGCGCTGTCCTATTTCGGCAGCTACAACGACCCCACCAAGGAACCTTCGGCATTTGATCTTCCCAGCGCCGTTTCGGCCGCAGGGGAAGCCTATCGTTATGTCAGCGCCATCTGCATCGAAAAACCCGATGTCTGCGTCAAGGGTGCCGAAACCTTCCATGCTCTCGGCGAACGGGCAAAGGAAGGCGCAAAGGTTGCCTATGAGCTGTTGGACAAGCAGCTTGCCTCCGGTGACAAACCCGCCGATGTCGCTGACGTTGCCGCAGAAGTCGAAAAGCTGGCTGCAGCACCTGTGGTCAGCGTCGAATTTCCCGGAAAGCCGGACCCGCTGAAGACCGGCACGGTCATTCCCCTGCCGCAGAAGCGTCCTGCTCTCTGAGGAGCCTGCCTTCCACCGCCCCTTTCCGGCAGACGATATCCGTTTGCCCACTGCCTGCCTGACTTGCCCACGGAGACCTGTTTTCCGTGGGCTTTTTCTTGGCCCATGGTTCAAAACCGCGCACACTTCCCCTATATCCTTACGAAAGACATTGAATAACGGATGATACGGCGCAACCATGGCCTCTCTCGAAACGATCCTCGACGACTTCGCTTTCCTCGACGACTGGGAGGACCGTTATCGTTATGTCATCGAACTCGGCAAGGCGCTTCCCGAGTTGCCGGAAGACAAACGCACCGCCGACAACAAGGTACAGGGCTGCGCCAGCCAGGTCTGGCTCGTCAGCCATAGCGATGGTGCGGAAGACCCACTCATGACCTTTGAGGGCGATTCGGATGCGCATATCGTGCGCGGTCTCGTCGCCATCGTGCTCGCCGTCTATTCCGGCAGGAAAGCCTCCGAGATTGCCGATCTGGATGCCATCGAGGTGTTCAACAAGATCGGGCTGGTGGAGCATCTCTCCGCACAGCGCGCCAATGGCCTGCGCTCCATGATCAAGCGTATCCGCGGGGAAGCCCAGCTGCTGGCGGCCTGAGCCCTCACTCCATTGCCGTGCCTGTCCCCAGCGAGGGGCGATAATCCGCATCGCCCCAATGTCGGTCCTTGCCTCCCCGAGTGGTGGCAGGCGGCGCATAGTGGCGGGCAAGCGAAAGCAGCGCGGCCCTGAGCAGCAATTTAGCCGAGCGCGCCGGCCATAATCTTTCCCGCTCCACCGTCTCCAGACCCTTTTCGAAGCAGCAGATGTCGATGGCGACGCCCGACAGTTCCGGGCCCATCGCTTCCGCCGCGCGGGAAAACCGCGCCCTTGCCGCCATTGCCGCCTCCGTAAGATCAAGTGCACCGCCCGCCTCACCCCTGGTGCGATTTGCAATGCGCGGCTCCCATGTCGCCGTGATTCTGGGATTGAGATGGCCGCGATGAAAATCTGCGGCAAGGCGCTCACCCGCCTCCAGCGCGTCTTCAGGGAAAATGCGCCGCCATCCCGCTCCTTCAATCGCGAAAGGCTGGTCAGCGGCGAGGTGTTGAGGTTGCGACGGGCCGGCTGCTTCGCCTCATCAATCTCCACCACGACGGTCTCAATATTCCGATGCTGCTCCTGAAACACCTCGTCCCGGTCCTTTGCCATCGCCCGTTTCAGATAGGGGCCAAGTGGCGGTGCGGCGCAAAGGCTGTTCTGTCGCCGTTCGACCAGACCGGAGGAGACGGCAAGCCGCACCGTCTCGGCCGGAAACCGCTGGACTGCCTGCCCCGGATGCCGGTGGCGCAGGAGGATATCGTTCCCCTCCTGTGTGATGTCAGCCGCACCGGCCGCAATGCAGCGCAGAAGCCGCAGCAGGACACGATGTGCGGAAGCGGTCGGGATGTTCTTCGCTTCACTCATCCCGCGTCCCTTTCACCACGTTGAAAATGCCTCCGGCCAGCCGTTGAAGTGCCGCGACGAACTCATCGAAGGCCGGCTCGTCACGCCGGTCCTCGACCACCTGGCAGGCATGGCCCACCGTTGTCCTGTCCCGGCCAAAGCAGGGGCCGATATCCGACATGGGAATGCCGAGTTCGACATGGCAGACATACATGGCGATCTGGCGAATATGGCATTCGGTGCGGCGACGATCGCGGCGCGCCGCAAAGCGATCACCGGTCAATTGCACCATCTCGCCGGTGAGCTGCCGCACCAGACGGCAGAGACGGGCAACCTCCTCCCGCCCGGCAATGGGCGGCCAGTGACGGAAGGGGCGATTGACGACCTGCATGCGAGGCCGCGCGGCGGCAGACAGAAGTGATGTATCCGACGGCATATGCAACTCCTCTACGAATAGGAATTAATTCATACACCTGTGGATCGATGCGGGGAAGTGCGAATTTACCCCCACGACTTCATCAATTGAATTTGCAATGTTTTTTGGAGAAAAGCATCATCAAAGAAGGATTTTTTTCCTCAATTGAAATTTCGCGCGACAACAAAAAAGCCGGTCGACGGACCGGCTGGACGATAAGAGCGAGCGAATGAACCATGCCGCCTTCTCCCCGGCGGGGAGAAGGCGGCAGTGGGGTTATGAGGAGAGGCCAGCGATATCGAATAGCCGACACCTCGCCGGTCCCCCTGGCCCCCTCTCCCCGCTGGGGAGAACAGGCCGGACCGTCGTTACAATCAGCGGCTGGCCTTGCGGCGTTGGCCGAGACCCATTTCCTTGGCGAGCCGCGAACGAGCTTCGGCATAGGCCGGCGCAACCATCGGATAATCGACCGCCAGGTCCCATTTCTCGCGATATTCTTCCGGCGTCATGCTGTGATGCGTCGTGAGATGCCGCTTCAGCGACTTGAACGAGCCGCCGCATTCCAAACAGACGATATTATCGTCCTGAACCGCCTTGCGGACCGAGACCGCAGGGTTCTGCTTTTCGACATTGACCGCCACCGATGCCGGTGCCGATGTTCCGCTAAGCGCCGTGTGAACATCCGAAATAAGGCCGGGAAGCTCTGTGACCGGAACGACGTGGTTGCTAACATAGGCAGCCACAATATCCGCCGTCAGTTCGACCAGCAGATCCTGGGCGTTACCGTATGCAGTTTCCGTCATTTAAGTATCTCCTGTTTATTTATCCCCTGAAGCGGAGAACGCCGCAGCAAGCGATGTGAAGTTACCCGGTGCCCCACCTTCGCCCTGTTGAAACCAACGCGAAATCTACCCCTAGATTTCGGACGAAAACCGGAAACGAATTATCCGAGATTCAACTTGTGGCCCGCGTCATGGGCAGCAATGGTCCGATGGCCCATAGATTAGACATTAATAAAATGCCTACGCCGTTCATGAAGAGGCTAGATGCAAATCGCGATAAGCAAATTTACACTTCATTTGGATAACAGCAAAACAGCAAAAGTCAAATTCCTATTATGAATTTTTCAGTTCAAAACAGTCTAATCTCAATACAAAAAATTACGGGTAATAAAATACTAGGCCTAGTAGTAATTGAAAATGAATACCCCCCATTATTAGGGGGATTTTCAACTTCAAATTTTCTTGAGGTCATCAACTACCGATTTATCCGCCAGCGGATAACCTGCCTTGTGTGCTGCCATGGCAAGAAGATGCGCAGAGACTGGTGCGGTGAGAACGAAGAACAGGAAACCGGCCAGCGCACGCGCGAGTGTCGACAGTTCCATGGAATGGATGCCCACCGCCAGAAGTAACAGGCCGGACCCCACCGTTCCCGCCTTGGAAGCGGCGTGCATGCGGGTATAGACATCCGGCAGGCGATTGAGCCCAATTGCCGCGATCAACGAGAAGAGCGCACCGGAAATCATCAGCGCCGTAACGGAAAGTGCCACCATCCAGTCCGTCATCGCCGGTCCTTTCCCTTTTTGCCGCGAGCAGCGTTTTCAGTAGTTTTCTCAATCACTTCAGATGCGCGCTCGCCATCGAGAACCGCTGTTCTCCCGCGCCTGTCATCCGGCCCGCGCGACAGCACGAAGCGGGCAAAGGCGACTGTTGCCAGAAAACCGACCAGCCCGAGCGCGATGGCAATATCCACATACAGCGTGAAGCCGGTGCGGATGGCGATAACCGCGATAAATCCGATGGCGATGCCGACCAGCATGTCGAGGGCAACGATGCGATCCGGCAGGGTGGGACCAACCACGACACGATAGACCGTCAGCAAAAAGGCAGCGGATAATACAACCGCTGCAAGTATAGTTGCGAATGAAACAATGAGTTCCGGCGTCATTTCTGGAACGCCTCCATGATCTTTCTTTCAAAGCCGTTTCGGATATCGTCTTTCGTGGCTTCGATATCGCTGCAGTCCAGCGCGTGCACGTAGAGCGTCGTTCTATCCTCAGAAACATCGACGGAAAGCGTGCCGGGCGTGAGCGTGATGAGATTTGCAAGCAGCGTAATTTCGAAATCCGTCGTCACCGTCAGCGGATAGGCAAAAATGCCGGGCTGGACCCTAAGCTTCGGCCGCGTCACCAGCACCGCCACCTTCCAGGCCGAGAGCGCCAACTCCTTGAAGAACAGCATCACCAGCGACAGCACACGGAAAAGCCGGAGAAAGTGGCTGCGTCCGCCCGGAAGCTGGTGGCGGATCAACCCGAGCGCCAGCGTCGAAACGATGAGGGCGAAGACAATATTCGCCAGCGTGACGCTGCCCGTTACCGCGAGCCACACGGCAATGAACAGCAATTGCACGATATAGAGGCTCATGGCTTGCCCCCTTGTGGAAAGACCGACTGAATATAGGCCTGGGGATCACCAAGGCCTGCCGCTGCCTGTTGGCTGAGATTGACCAGGCTTTCCGGGAACAGGCCGAAAAATACCACCAGCAACGTCAGCCCGACCAGCGGCGCGACTGACGGCACCGGCGGGCGTGCGGCAGGCTGCAGAGCGGAGTGGCCGGCGGACGCCGTTGCCGGGCGCCAGAAACACAAAAGGAAAATCCGCCCGAAGGCGATGGTGGCGATGAAACCGGAGACGAGAATGGCGGCAGCAAGCCACCAGGCGCCGATATCGATGGCGGACTTCACCAGAACCGCCTTTGGCCAGAAGCCGGAAAAGGGCGGCAGGCCGGAACCGGCGAAAAACAGCGCCAGCGCCAGCGCCGAAAACCATGGGGCCTGCCGGTAGAGACCGCTGAGCGCCGTCAGGCTGAAACTGCCGCCGAGACGAGCGGCGTGGCCTGCGGCAAGATAAAGCGCCGTCATCAGCACCATGGAATGCAGGGCGTAGAAGATGGCGCCCGCAACGCCTGACGGCGTACCAATGGCGATGCCGGCCATCATGTAACCGATGCCCGAGATGACGATGTAACCGAGCATGCGACGGATATCGTTCTGGGCGAGCGCGCCCATCGCACCCAGCACCATGGTGAGCGCAGCAGAGATGGCGATGACAATACTGAGCTCTTCCCGCTCGACGGGGAACAGCATGACCATCACGCGCAGCAGCGAATAGATACCGACCTTGGTGAGCAGGCCACCAAAGAGCGCGGAAACGACGATGCGCGGCGTGTGATAAGAGGCCGGCAGCCAGAAATTCACCGGGAAGGCCGCGGCCTTCATGGCGAAAGCGAGCGCGAAGAGGCTGGCGAGCGTCATCAAAGGCGCTGTGCCACGCAGCTCCGTCGCCTTCAGCGCGATATCGGCCATATTGAGCGTGCCAAAGATGGCATAGAGATAACCGACCGTGATCAGAAACAGCGTGGTGCCGATGAGGTTCAGGATCGCGTATTTCAGCGCGCCATCGATCTGTTCGCGCGTCGAGCCGAGCACGATGAGGCCGAAAGACGAGATCAGCAGTACCTCGAACCAGACATAGAGATTGAAGATATCGCCGGTGAGGAACGCCCCTGTCACGCCCGCCATCAGCAGCATCAGGAAAGGATAAAAACCGTAGCGCCTGCCGCTGGCATCGATATCGCTCGCGGCATGGACAGCACCCGCCAGCGCCACGATGGCAGCGGCGAGCGACAGCAGCGCGCCGGTGAGATCGGCGGTAAAGGCGATACCGAAAGGCGGCAACCAGCGGCCCATGACCATGGTGAACGGGCCTTGCGTGGCGACCTTCCAGAGCAGCGCGGCATCGAGGATGACCAAGAGGGCAAGCGCGGCAATGGCGACACTCGCATGGTGCCGGATGGCGTGGCGCATCATCATCAGCACCGCGCCGCCACCGATGCAGAGCGCGATGGGAAGGATGATCAGCCAGTCGGCAAGCGGCACGGGCGTCGTGACGAGCGCTGCCGAGAGGTCGGTGACTGTGGATGTGGTTGAGGATGCCATGTCGTCGCTGCCTCGCCGCTCAATAACCGAGCGGCGGCAAGGGCTCGCCTGCTGGTTCTGCGGTGCGCATTTCGTCCGTATCGTCGGTCTGCAACTCCTGGAAAGCGCGCCAGGTCAGGACCAGAAGGAAACAGAAGAAGGAAAAGGAAATCACGATCGCCGTCAGGATCAGCGCCTGCGGCAAGGGATTGGCGGCGCCTGCGGGCAGCGTATCCATGCCCGCCGGAATGATCGGCGGCACATCCCGCGTCAGCCGGCCAGCCGTGAACAGCAGGAGGTTCACGGCATTGCCGAGAATGGCGATGCCGAGCAGCATGCGGATGCTGTGGCGCGACAGCATCAAATAGATCGCCACCGAAAAGAAGATGCCGACGAGAATGGAGAAAACCGCTTCCATCAGTCGCTCTCCCTTTCTTCCAGAGCCAGTGCAATGGAGGTGATGGCGCCAACCACGACGAGATAAACCCCGATATCGAAGGACATGACCGTGGAAAGCGGCACCTCGACGCCAAACAGGCTCGGATAAACCCACAGGCCGGTCATAAACGGCACGCCTGATGCCATGGACACGAGACCCGACAACATGGCCATGAGCAGCCCCGCCCCGGCGATCGAGAGCGGATGAAAGACGATGGCGCGCCTGACCGCCGCCACGCCATAAGCGATGCCGTAGATCGAGAGCGCCGAAACGGCAATCAACCCACCGATGAAACCGCCGCCCGGCTCGTTATGGCCACGCAGCAGCACGAAGATCGAAAACAGAACCATGAGGCTGGTGACAACAGGCGCGACGGTACGCAGGATAAGCGTGTTCATGCCCGGGCTCCCTTCTTTTTCGCCGTCTTTGCCGGCCCTTTGATAGCGGCGGCGGGGCGGATGCGGATGAGCGCGAGGATGGCAAGGCCGGTTATCATCACGACAGCGATTTCGCCCAACGTATCCGTGCCGCGGAAATCGACGATGATGACGTTCACCACATTCGCCCCATGGGCGATGACCTTGGAATAGGTGTTGTAGAACTCGGTCAGGCGGTTATCGAAGCTCGCCTGCGTCGCCCGCATCAGGAACAGGGCAAAGCCCAAGCCGCAGGCGATGGCGATGGTGCTGTCCAGAAGTTTCTGGCCGAGCCCGCGATGGTCTGATGGCGACAGGCGAAGCCTGGTCATGACAAGCGTCAGGATGACCACGGACAACGTTTCCACCATGAACTGCGTAAACGACAGATCAGGGGCGCCGAACAGCAGGAAAATAACCGCCACCGCAAAACCCTGGATGCCGAGCGCGATAATGGCGGTCAACCGGCTTGAGGCCGTCAGCACTGCAATGAGGCCAGCTATCGCGATGACGATGAAGGTCAGCTCGTGAATGGGCATGTCGTGCGGCCAGGCCGGGATCGATGGTAGTTCGTCATAAAGGAACAGCGGCATCAGCAGCACGGCGGCGATGACGGCGAAGGTGGCGGTGACGTAAAACTCCAGCCTGCCCGGCTGGATGAGCCGCGTGACATGGAAGGAAATCCGCACCAGCATTTCTATGAAGACATCAAAGCCCCTATCCGGCCCTGCCCCCAGCGCTTTGAAGCTGCGATCCATCAGGCTGCGCAGTGTGGCAAGCCTGTTATAAAGGACGATGCCGAGCGCGATGGTCAGCAGCGACAGGCCGAGCGGCACGCCGATATGGGGAATGAGCGAGATTTCCACCGGGCGCGGCTCGCCCGCAATGGCGCTTGCCATGGGAGTGGAGATGTAAAAATGCGCAATGCCGGCAAAGAGCGCTGTCGTGAGCCCCTTCAGCGCCAGCAGCGCCGGTCCGAGCCAGAGCAGAACCGGGCCTTCATGGGCGTGTTTCGGTGTTTTGACCGGCTTGCCAAGGAAGGGCTTCAGCGCTACGGCGAAGGCGACAGCGAACATCAGCGCGTTACCGAGGATGGCGATGCCGGTGAAGAGCACGGCACGCGGATTGGCATGCGCCAGCGCATAATAAATCTCTTCCTTGGCAAGAAAGCCAAAGAACGGCGGCAGGCCGGCCATGGAAATGGCTGCGGCGAGCGCCGCCGCAAAGGTGATGGGCATGGCCTTTCGCAGGCCACCGAGCTTCGTCACATCACGCGTGCCGGTTTCATGGTCAATGATACCGGCGACCATGAACAGTGCGCCCTTGAACAGGGAATGCGCCACCAGATAAAGCACGGCCGCCTGAATGGCATGCTCAGAGCCAAACCCCGTGAGCATGACCAGCAGGCCGAGCGACGACACCGTGGTATAGGCGAGCATCAGCTTCAGGTCTGTCTGGCGAACGGCGAGCAACGCGCCTGTTAGCATCGTCAGCCCACCGAAAAAGGGCAGCAGGATTTGCCAGGCGGCGGTATCGCCGAGAACCGGGTTAAGGCGCATCAGCAGATAGACGCCGGCCTTCACCATGGTTGCCGAGTGCAGATACGCCGAAACCGGCGTGGGTGCCTCCATGGCGTTGGGCAGCCAGAAATGGAACGGAAACTGCGCCGATTTGGTGAAGGCGCCGCCGAGAACCAGAAGCAGCGCGGCCAGATAAAACGGGCTGTCACGCAGGATATCACCCCCGCGCACCAGCATCGACAATTGCGTGATGCCGCTGATATCCCAGATGAAGATCAGCCCGGCGAGCAGCAGCAGACCGCCGCCGCCGGTTACCACCAGCGCCTGCAACGCGGCGCGGCGGGAGGCGGCGCGCTCATGGTCGAAGCCGATCAGCAGGAAGGAGGTGATGGAGGTCAGCTCCCAGAAGACGAACAGCATCAGCAGGCTGTCGGAAACGACGACTCCCAGCATCGCGCCCATGAACAACAGCAGGAAGGACAGGAACCGGCCCTGCTGCGGGTGGCCCTTCATGTAACCGCCCGCATAAAGCACGATCAGCATTCCGATGCCCGTAATCAGCAGCGCAAAGGTGAGCGACAGGCCATCGACGAACCAGGAGAAGCTGAGATTGAAGCTCGGCACCCAGGCATAACCGCCGGTCACCATGCCGCCCGCCGCGATCTCCGGCAGCATCAGCGCAAAATTCAAAAAGGCAAGAGCCGGCGCGATCGCCAGAATACACGCCGCATTGTGACCGAACCTTTTCACAAGGGCCGGTGCAGCAAGGGCTGCCAGAAACGGCAGAAACAGCGACAGGAATGTCAGCGCCGTGACATCTGATGTCATTCACATCTCCCGGGATGTCCCCCATCCCTGCGCGCCAGTGAGTGGCGGTCTTCTTTCAAATCGAGTTTCAGTTAAGCCATAGATACGCTCACCTCAACCCAAATCGGTACTCCCATCCCATAACGAACACGTTATGACGCCCCGCCTCTTTCAATCCACAGCGGCGATGACTATTTCTGGCAGGAACAGAAAGGATCATTCCATGAGCGATCTGACATCCCCCAAAGTCAACAAGAGCGATGCCGACTGGCGTGAACAGCTGACGCCGGAACAATATCACATCCTGCGCGAACACGGCACGGAGCGCCCTTTCACCGGTCCCTACTGGAATTCGACCGAGAAAGGCCTCTACCGCTGCGCCGCCTGTGACGAGCCGCTGTTTCTCTCCGACACCAAGTTCGATGCCGGCTGTGGCTGGCCGAGCTATTTCGAGCCGATCAAACCGGATGCGGTAACGGAACTGCGCGATGTCAGCCACGGCATGGTGCGCACCGAAATCCGCTGCGCCAATTGCGGCGGCCATCTCGGCCACGTCTTCCCCGACGGCCCGCCACCCACCGGCCTGCGTTATTGCATCAACGGCCATTCGATGGTGTTCGAGCCGGTTTGATAAAAGATGAGGTGATAGGCCGGCCGCCCCTGCCGGCCTTCATCGCAGAAAAGGCCGTCTCGACAGCCGAACCGGAGAGTGAGATCATCGCCGTCGTACTCTTTCCGGAACATCGCCATGACGCTCGAAACCATCCTCATTTTCATTCCCGCCTGCTTTGCCCTGAACATGGCCTTCGGGCCGAACAATCTTCTGTCGATGACGGTGGGCGCACGTTTCGGTATGGCGACGGCGGTTATGGCGGCAAGCGGCAGGCTGGTCGCTTTCGCTGGTATGATCGCTATTGCAGCACTCGGGCTTGGCGCGCTTTTGATGGCATCCGAAATGATGTTCTCACTGATCAAATGGATCGGTGTTGTTTATCTGCTGTGGATCGGCTTCAAGCTCATCCGCTCGAAGGCTGAAGTTGCCGCCCCTGATGTATCCTCGGCCAACGGCAATGTCCTTAAAACCTATCTACGGCAGGAGTTTTTCGTCGCCTCCGGCAACCCCAAGGCTATTTTGATCTTCACGGCCTTTTTCCCGCAATTCATCCAGCAGGACGCCTATTGGCAGAGTTTCGCCACGCTCGGCGCGATTTTCCTTCTGCTCGAGGTGGTGGCAATTGCTGTTTACGCTTTTGTCGGTTCACGACTGTCCGGTCTCATGCGCAATGCGCGCGCCCTGAAGCGTGTCAACCAGATCAGCGGTTCGATGGTGATGGCCTTCGGCGTCATGCTTGCCTTCGCCCGGCGTCCGGCCTGAAGCAAATCCGACCAGCCTGCTAGCCCAGCTTCAATTCCATACACGTCAAATCCAGCCAGCGGCCGAACTTGGTGCCGACTTCCGAAAACCGGCCGGCGACCGTAAAACCGAGGCTTTCATGCAGGCGGATGGAGGCGGTGTTTTCCGCTTCGATGGCGGCGATCAGCACATGCACGTCGTTGCCCGAGGCATGATCGATCAGCGCCTGCATCAGCTTTTTGCCGATGCCGTGGCCCCGGGCATCCTTATGCACATAGACCGAATGTTCGCGGGTGTGGCGATAACCGTCGAAAGCGCGCCAGTCGCCATAGGAGGCGTAGCCGGCGACATTGCCCTCGAGAATGGCGACGATGACGGGAAAGCCGCGTGATTTGCGGGCGGCGAACCATTCCCTACGGTTCTCCAGATCGACCACGACCTCGTTCCAGATCGCGGTCGTGTTGACCACCGCATCGTTATAAATCTCCATGATGCCGGAGAGATCGTTCACGGTCGCGTCGCGGAGTTCCACGGTCATTATTGCTTCGCCCTCATATTTCCGAACGAGCAGCTGCGGAAAGGCGGCGGCTCCTGCCACGAGCCTTAAGCGATGACGCGGAGCAATGTCCAGTGCGCCGATGTTATGACGCCAGCGGAACGACGCTGAAGGCGGTGACAACGGCAAAATAATGGACGGCGGCGGCAGCAACCACAAAAGCGTGCCAGATGGCATTCTGGAAGCGGAGCTTTTCCCAGACATGGAAGATAACGCCGAGCGAGTAGATCACCCCTCCGGCGACGATGAGCCACAGCGTGACGGGCGCAAGGTGCGTCGACAGGGGCTCGACCACCATGACGCCGCTCCAGCCCATGGCAAGATAAAGGCCGATGGCGACCCGGTCGTAACGGCCGGGAAACAGGCATTTGAGGAGAATGCCGCAGATGGCCGCAAGCCAGATCAGGCCCAACATGACAGCAATCAGCGGATCGTTAATGCCGCGCATCAGAAACGGCGTATAGGTGGCGGCGATGAGGATGAAGATGGCCGAATGATCGAGCCGGCGCAGGAACCATTTTACGTTGGAGTGCGGCCAGATATTATACGTGAAAGACACGGAAAGACAGGCAACAAGGCCCAGACCGTAAATCCAGGCGGCGGCGATCGCGCTGAGGCTGCCCCAGACCATCGCGTAAAAGATCAGCGCCGTCGCGCCGATAAGCGCAAACACGATGCCGACCCCATGGACGATGCCATCGGCGACGATCTCGTGAAAATCATACTGGCGTCCGAACCGCCACAAATCACTCATAGTCCAATCCTGTCTGCGTGCTTTCACCAAAGCATGAAGACAATATTAGACAGGAACAAGACAGCGGCCGGTTAACGGCGATCAAATTGCGTTCGATGCTGTTGCGAAAGGAGAGGTTGGGGGAAAGGCTACGTCCCCTGGCGATAAGGGATGAGTTTTTCAGGTTGCCGTACCAACACACCGTCATACCGGCCCTGAGCCGGTATCCAGCCAGCCCAAGTCCTTGGGCTGAAAGAACTCTCTCGCCGCGCAGACGCGCGTCGGCTGGATGCCGGATCAGGTCCGGCATGACGGAGGAACGGTCGTTCACCCCTCACAACGCCGCAGCGCATTCCTGGCAAAACGGGGTATAGGGCACAGCCTTCAGCCGATCCTCCGAAATCTCGTTTCCGCATTTAACGCAGATGCCGAAAGTGCCCTTCGCGATGCGGTCGAGTGCCGCGTCGATGGCGCGCAGCTCGTCCTGACCCACCTGCCCGAGTTCGTCCAGCACCTCGTCATTGCTGCGTTCACTGGCGCGATCCTCATCATCGGGATTGCGGGGCTCCTCGAAATCGGCCTCGATTTTGTGCAGGCGGCGATAAAGCTCGCGCTGGCGGTCACGCAGTATTTTCTCGTAACTTTCGACATTCATGGTCTTTTCCTCCAGCCCATCTTCTTGTTTTGTCGCATTTCCGGACGGAAAACCGGATTCCACTTTTCCTGGAAATGCTTGGGGGCGGGAAACCCGCCCGCAAAACGTCAAACCCCTATCGATCCACCAGTACCGAGCATTTGGCGTGGCGCACCACGCGGTCGGCGGTGGCGCCGATGAAATAATTGCTGAAGTCAGGCGTGTGCGAGGCGATGATGATGAGGTCCGCCTTGTGCTCTTCGGCGGCAGCGATGATTTCACGCGCGGGTGCGCCGCTTCTGATTTCGTGGCTGCCTTTGAAACCGGCCCTGGTCTTGAGGTCAGAAAGCTTGGCCTTGGCGTCCTTGATGGCGTTTTCGATAAGGTCGACAGGCAGGTCGATCGCCATATATCCCGGCAGCTCCTCGACCACGTTGATGAGAACGATCTCGCCGTCGGGGTCCAGCAGCGCTTTCGCCTTTTCGAGGATCTTTTCGCCCTTGTCGGTGGCGCTGAGGTCTACAGGTACGATGATCTTCCTGTACATGGCTGTCTCCTTTGGCTTATTCGCGTGTCGGGCTAGGCATATTCCCCCGGTGGCGCCGCGTTTACCTTGATCGAAGTCAAAGGCTGAGGGGGCGACAGCGGGCGGCATTGTCAACGAATAGTGGACAGTCAATCGCCGCAATGCGATCTTTGCTGAACGACGAAACCAGCCCATATTCGTCTTCGAGACACGCCGCAAAGC
>JAEXMK010000033.1 GCA_023444445.1 Pseudomonadota bacterium
CACGAGAACATGAAGCTGAAGAAGCACGCGACCCCGATGCCGGAAGCGATGAGCGGCATGAAGATCTTCACGAAGAATTTCGGGAAGGAATAGCCGTCAATGTAAGCGGTTTCGTCGATTTCCTTCGGCACGCCGGACATGAAGCCTTCGAGGATCCACACCGCCAGCGGCACGTTGAACAGGCAATGTGCCAGCGCGACCGCGATATGCGTGTCGATCAGCCCGAAAGCGGAATAAAGCTGGAAGAACGGCAATGCAAAGACGGCGGGGGGCGCCATGCGGTTGGTCAAAAGCCAGAAGAACAGGTGCTTGTCACCGAGAAAACGGTAACGCGAAAAGGCATAAGCCGCCGGGAGTGCTGCCGCGACCGAAATCACCATGTTCATGACAACGTAGATGATCGAGTTGATGTAACCCGAATACCAGGAGGAATCGGTAAAGATCGTCCGGTAGTTCTGCAGCGTCGGCTGGTGCGGATAAAGCGTCATTGACGACACGATTTCCGCATTCGTCTTGAAGCTCATATTGATAAGCCAGTAGATCGGCACGAGCAGAAGGATGATGTAGATCGTCGGCACCAGCCAGGAAAAGCGTGATGGTCCATGGTGGCGGCGTGACCGCGCTGTTGTGGAAAAGCTGGGCCGTACCGACACCGCTGAGCCAGTGCCCAAGCCATTACGTTCCACACCTGTGGTGACATTGGAGGCGCTCATGTCTCAGGTCTCCGCGTCGTGGCTGGTCATCACGGTGTAGAACACCCAGGACAACAGCAGAATGATGAGGAAGTAGATCAGCGACATGGCCGCCGCCGGTCCCAGATCGAACTGACCGAGTGCCATCTTCACGAGATCGATGGACAGGAAGGTGGTGGAATTGCCCGGGCCACCGCCGGTGACGACGAAGGGCTCGGTGTAGATCATGAAGCTATCCATGAAGCGCAGTAGGAAGGCGATGAGCAACACGCGCTTCATCTTTGGCAGTTGGATGAACCGGAACACCGCAAAACGCGACGCGCCATCGATCCTTGCCGCCTGATAATAGGCATCCGGAATGGAAACGAGGCTGGCATAACACAGAAGGACGACAAGGCTCGTCCAGTGCCACACATCCATGATGACGACGGTGATCCAGGCATCGACGGGATCGTTGACATAGTTGTAATCGAGCCCAAGCTGATTGGCGTAATAACCGAGCAGCCCGATATCGCTGCGCCCGAAGACCTGCCAGATGGTGCCGACCACATTCCACGGCACAAGCAGCGGCAGTGCCATGGTGACGAGGCAAACAGGCACGCCGATACCGGATTTCGGCATTTTGAGCGCGATGAAGATGCCGAGCGGAATTTCAATGGCGAGGATGATGCCGGAGAATAGCAGGTTGCGCCCCAGCGCATCCCAGAACCGGTCCGAGGCCAGAATTTCCTCAAACCATTGCGTTCCCGCCCAGAAGAACTGGTTGTTGCCGAAGGTGTCCTGCACCGAATAATTCACGACGGTCATCAGCGGAATGACGGCGGAAAAGGCGACCAGCACCAGCACCGGCAGCACCATGAACCATGCCTTGTTGTTCCAGCTTTTTTCCATGGTCAGGCCCCCATCTTTACACGCCAGGAATCGGCGAAAACGCCGATGGCGGCCGGGTCGAAGCGCACCCCCGCTTCCGCCGGAATTTGCTCGTCTTCGGCGACAACGATTGCCAGTTTCTGGCCGGCAAAGCGGGCGCGCACGATCTTCTGCCGGCCGATATCCTCGACCTTGTCGATGCTGATCGGTATGCCGCCGCGCTCCAGCCGGACGAATTCCGGGCGGATGCCGATTTCGATGCGCTGCCCCGCGTCAACTTTCGGTGCTCCTGCCAGCGGCACACCAAGCCCGCCGACCACAGCCATCGCACCGTCGATACTGGCGGGCAGCACATTCATGCCCGGTGAGCCGATAAAATAACCGACAAATGTATGCCCCGGCCGTTCGAAAAGCTCAGCCGGCGTGCCGATCTGGACGATCTGCCCGTCATACATGACCACCACCTTGTCGGCGAAGGTCAGCGCTTCTGTCTGGTCATGGGTGACATAGACCATGGTGAAACCGGACTGGCGGTGCAGGCGCTTCAGCTGCGAGCGCAACACCCATTTCATATGCGGATCGATGACCGTCAGCGGCTCATCAAAGAGAATGGCGTTGACGTCGGAGCGTACGAGGCCGCGCGCCAGCGAAATCTTCTGTTTCTGGTCTGCCGTCAATCCGCGCGCACGGCGTTTGGCCATGCCGGAAAGATCGGTCATTTCGAGGATTTCCCGCACCCGGCGGTCGACCTCCGCTTCCGGCACTTGCCGGTTGCGCAGCGGAAAGGCGAGATTGTCATAAACCGTCATGGTGTCGTAAACGACCGGGAACTGGAACACCTGCGCTATATTGCGGTCTTCCGTGGCGAAATCCGTCACGTCGGTTCCATCAAAGGCGATGCGGCCTTCGGAGGGGCGCAGCAGTCCGGAAATGATGTTGAGCAGCGTGGTCTTGCCGCAGCCGGAGGGGCCGAGCAACGCATAGGCCCCGCCATCCTCCCATTGGTGATGCACTTCTTTCAGCGCATAATCGCCGGCAGCCTGTGCCTTGGCGTTATAGGCGTGGCGTATGTGATCGAGAGTGATACGTGCCATGACCGATCTCCCTTACGCCGCTTCGCCGATGGCGCGGCCATTTGCGTCGAATGCCATCAGGTGGCTTGTATCGAGAAACAGCTCGATATCCCTGTCCGGTTCGATGTCGTGTATGCCGTGCGCCAGCATGACCCAACGCCGGCCGGAAAATTCCACATGCACGAAGCTTTCCGACCCCGCGATTTCCGAAATCAGCGTCCGGGCCCGAATGGATTGCCGCGCATCGCCCTTCGCCTGCGGAAAAAGATGATGCGGCTGGAAAGCGATGGTCAAAGGCCCATCCGGCACGGCGGCAAGATGCGCCGGCACCGCAACCACCGCCTGGTCGGCGCGCATGAAAGCGTTACCCGCCTTGATGACCTCGATGGTGTTAAGCGGCGGATCAGCAAAGATTTCCGCAGTGACGATATCCACCGGCTGCCGGTAAACCTCGATCGTGCGGCTGAACTGCGTCACTCTTCCTTCATTGAGTGTCGCCGTATTGCCGCCCAGAAGCAGCGCCTCCGACGGTTCAGTGGTGGCATAAACGAAAATCGCGCCGGATTCCGCGAAAATGCGCGGCAGTTCTTCGCGCAGCTCCTCGCGCAGCTTGTAATCGAGATTGGCCAGCGGCTCGTCGAGCAGCACCAGATTGGCGTTCTTGACGATGGCGCGGGCAAGTGCCGTGCGCTGCTGCTGGCCACCGGAAAGATTGAGCGGCGTGCGGTCGAGATAGGGCGTCAGCCGCAGAAGCTCGGCGGCCTTCCTCACCTCCCGGTCGATGGTCGCCTGATCCTTGCCGGCAACCCGCATCGGCGAAGCGATGTTCTCATAAACGCTGAGTGCCGGATAGTTGATGAACTGCTGGTAGACCATGGCGACGTTGCGCTTCTGCACCGGCCAGCCTGTCACATCCTCGCCATTAAAAAAGATCGAGCCGGCACTCGGCTTGTCCAGCCCGGCCATCAGCCGCATCAGCGTCGTCTTGCCCGAAAGCGTCGGTCCAAGCAGGACGTTCAGGCTTCCGCGCTGCAACGTCAGATAAGTCGGGTGAATATGATATTCACCACCAACCATCTTCGAGACGTTTCGCAATTCAAGCATGGTGATCCAAAGCCTCCTCCGCTTTTCGATCGGATCGTCAGATTGCCTTCAAGCGTCCACCTGCAATGCCTTCGATGTAATCCTCCAGCCCGCGCGCCTCTTCAGGGGTCAGGAAAAGCCCCTGCTTGGTGCGGCGCCACAGAATATCTTCCGCCGTAAGCGCCCATTCCCGCGCCATCAGCCAGCGAACCTCGGCCTCATAAAGCGTCCCGCCGAAATGCTGGCCTAACGCAGCCATATCCGTAGCGGAGCCAATTATGGCCACCGCATCCGTTCCATAACAACGGACGAGCCGCTCGGCATGACGCTTATCGAGAAAGTGATACCGCGACTGCAGCGCCCTGACCTCTTCCGCATAGGCCTCGGCACCGAAATTCCCGCCCGGCAAATGCGATCCCGCCGTCCAAGGCGCGCCCTTTTCACCCAGTGCGTCGCCGATTTTTTCAAGAGCATGTTCGGCAAGCCGCCGATAGGTGGTGAGCTTGCCACCGAAGATATTGAGGAGCGGCGCTTCGCCTTCCGCCCCTTCGGTTTTCAGGACATAGTCGCGGGTTGCTTCCTGTGCTTTTGAAGCGCCGTCATCGAAAAGCGGCCGTACGCCGGAATAGGTCCAGACGATATCGGCAGGTGTTACCGGTTCAGCGAAATATTCACTCGCGGCATTGCAGAGATAGCTGATTTCCTCATCGCTGATCTTAACAGCCCTGGGATCGGCGGTGTAGTCGCGATCCGTCGTGCCGATCAGGGTGAAATCCTGCTCATAAGGAATGGCGAAAATGATACGGCCGTCCGGGTTCTGAAAGAAATAGGCGCGCGGATCAGAGAACTTTTTGCGGACGATGATATGGCTGCCCTGCACGAGGCGGACATTGTGGACGTTGTTTTTACCGAAAGTCCGCGACAGCACCTGGTCCACCCAGGGGCCGGCGGCATTCACCAGCATCCGCGACTTGTAGGATTTCGTTTCTCCGGCGGCGTTTTTCGTTTCGACCCGCCAGAAGGCGCCTTCGCGTCGCGCCGAAACCACCTGCGTGCGGTTGAGGATCAGGGCGCCACGATCGGCCGCATCGCGGGCGTTCAATACCACCAGACGGGCATCATCGACCCAGCCATCCGAGTATTCGAAGGCGCGTGCAAAAATGGGCTTCAGCGGTTTTCCGGCGGGATCCCGGCGCAGGTCGAGTGAACGGGTCGCGGGCAGAAGCTTGCGGCCACCAAGATGATCGTAAAGGAAAAGCCCGAGGCGTACGAGCCAGGCCGGACGCACCCCGCCCTTCTGGAACGGCAATACGAAGCGCATGGGCCAGATGATGTGCGGCGCCATGGCCCACAATACCTCGCGTTCCATCAAGGCTTCACGCACGAGGCGAAATTCATAGTGTTCGAGATAACGCAAACCGCCATGGATGAGTTTGGTCGCGGCGGATGACGTGCCGGAGGCAAAGTCATTCATTTCGGCAAGCGCCACGGAATAGCCGCGCCCCACGGCGTCACGCGCGATGCCGCAGCCATTGATGCCGCCGCCGATCACGAAAATATCGTGGATTGCCTCGTCAGACATCGCCCCTCCCGTGCTTTCATCGATGCTCTCCCCATCGATATTCTGAAAGCACAGCCATCTAATTCGAAGACAAAACGAATGTCAAACGAAATTCCGAGGCCCTAAATCAGCTGTCCTGAGCCTCGGTTTCAATAAGGCGGACATCGTGATCAGCACAGATGCTGCGGATGGAATCGACCGGGCAATGGTCTGTGATGAAGGTATGGACCTGCGAAAGATGACCGATGCGGACCGGCGCCGTTCTTTCGAATTTCAGCGAATCCGAGACCAGAATGACGTGACGGGCATTGGAGATGATCGCCTGCGCCACCTTGACCTCCCGGAAGTCGAAGTCCAGCAGGGCTCCGTCCTCATCAATCGCCGAAACGCCGATCACAGCGAAATCGACCTTGAACTGACGGATGAAATCGACCGCCGCCTCACCGACGATACCGCCATCGGAGCCACGGACCACGCCGCCGGCAATCACCACCTCGATTCCCGGAAAAACTCGTAACCGGTTGGCGACATTTATATTATTGGTGATCACCATCAGTTCGTGATGGTCCGCCAGCGCTTCACCCACCGCTTCGGTCGTCGTGCCGATATTGATGAAAAGCGAGGAGTTGTTGGGGATGAGGGCGGCGGCTGCAGCGCCGATTGCCTGTTTTTCGACCGAAGCAATCGCCCGGCGCGCTTCGTATTTGACGTTTTCATTGCCGCTTGGGAAAAGCGCGCCGCCATGGATGCGCGTCAGCACCCGCGTATCGCATAGATCGTTGAGGTCTTTGCGGATCGTCTGGGGCGTCACCGAAAAACGCGCCGCCAGTTCGTCGACCAGCACCCGGCCGTTAGCTTTCGCCAGCGCAACGATTTCGTCCTGACGCGGTGTGAGCAGCATTTCGGCCTCCCTCCTCTTTCAATTTTTTCGTTTTATTGAAGAGCGAAGGGAAAACCAATGTCAAGGCACGGTTGAGCGCTGGGAAGGATGACATTTTGCAGGAAAGCGGAAACCTGTCTCCGCCGTTGTTTCGTGTTCGGCAGCATGTGGCCCCAGCGAAAAAACGAAACTCTACGGCAAGAAAAATGTCTCAACAGACGGCCGCACCTCAAGAGGCGTGGTCGACAGCGCGTTCGAGCGCCTTCAGGACCGTGCGCTCGGAAAGATTGAGATAGATGTCCATCTCGTCGCCCGCCTCCTTCACCTTGCCTTCCTCCATCAGCGACAGGATTTTGCTGTTCATGTCAACGAAAGGAGAATGAAGCTGTTCGGGATCTTTCAGGAGGCCGAAACATAGCCTGAGCTCTGCTGCGATACGCTCATAAAAATCGCTGATCCGGGCGCTATCGAGAAGATCAACGACGGCGGCGTGAAATTTCATGTTGGCGCTGCCCACGCCCAGCCAATCGGCAACCTCGCGCTCGACCTTCGCATCCTCGACCGCTGCACGCATGACCTTTATGGCAGGGTGCTTGTGCCAGGCCTGCCGCAACGCGCCGCATTCCACCATGCGTCGCACCCGGTAGATATCGATGACCGAGGACATGGTGGGCACGGCAACGAACACACCACGATTGGCTTCATGACGCAGCAGTCCGTCCTTGGTCAAAAGCCGGAAAGCTTCGCGCAGCGAATTGCGCGAGACGTCGAAACGTTCGCTGAAAGCCGCCTCTGAAAGGCGCTGCCCCGGCGCCAGCTCACCTGAAATCAGCAGGGTGCGGATACCCTTGGCCAATCGATCAGCAAGCGGCAGACCTTCTATCGTTTCCGTCATGGCGCTCCTTTCCTAAGAGCAATGCGGCATCGGGAGTTCCGTGACAGGCATGTTCGGACACGGCATGTTCTGCCCATAGCACAAAGCATTAGCAAAGCACGAAAAAAACGTGCTGAATTCATACGCATAACGTCCAACAAATAGACAAAATAAGAGAACGATTATTATTTATTGTTGAACAATATTGACAATTTCGCGGAACAGGACAAACTTTATCGCATAAAGCATCCGCGAGGGGCGGATTGCGAAGGAGCGGAGAAAATCCATGGAGCAAAAAAAGCTCACCCCGACTGCCGATCTAAAAATGTCAAAACGCGCATCACTTCTGGGAGCGATCTTCCTGATGGCGACCTCCGCCATTGGTCCCGGTTTCATCACGCAGACGGCTACCTTCACCACGCAGCTGGGCGCTGCTTTCGCCTTCGGCATTCTTGCATCCATCCTCATCGACTTTGTCGTTCAGCTCAACATCTGGCGCATCGTGACGCTGACGCGCATGCGCGCATCTGACATCGCGAATGCGGCCATTCCCGGCTCCGGCTACCTGCTCGCCATTCTCGTCATTGTGGGCGGCTTGTTCTTCAACATCGGCAACATTGGCGGCACCGGACTTGGTCTCAACGCCATTTTCGGACTTGATCCGAAAATCGGTGGCGCCATCAGCGCTGTCTTCTCCATTGCCATTTTCGTTTCCAAGCGCGCGGGCCTTGCGGTCGACCGGTTCATCATCTTCGCCGGCATCCTGATGATCGTGCTTACGCTCTATGTGGCCTTCGTTTCCGCGCCACCAGTGGGCGACGCTTTCCGCCAGACCTTTCTGCCGGACACGATCAATTTTGCGACCATAACCACCATCGTCGGCGGTACTGTTGGCGGGTACATCACCTATTCCGGCGCGCATCGGCTGTTGGACCGCGGCATGGTTGGCATCGAAAACCTGCCGGCCGTCAACCGCGCCGCGCTGACCGGCATCGCCGTCACCGGTGTCATGCGCTATGTGCTGTTCCTCGCCATTCTCGGCGTCGTCGCCAGCGGTGTCATCATCGACACCTCCAGCCAGGCCGCCAACCCTGCCGCACAGGCTTTTCGTTCGGCCGCAGGCGACCTTGGCTTCCGGCTGTTCGGCATCATCTTCTGGGCCGCAGCCATCACCAGCGTCATCGGCGCGGCCTATACCTCCGTCTCATTCCTGCCAGTCTTCAAGCAGGATATGACGGAACGCGCCCGCAACATGGCAACGGTCGTTTTCATTGCCGTCTCGCTCGTCTGCTTCCTGCTGATCACCACGCCGCCCGCCGCCATGCTGGTTTTCGTCGGTGGCCTGAACGGCCTCATTCTGCCCATCGGCCTCAGCATCTTCCTGTTTGCTGCATGGAAACGCGAAGACCTGATGGGCGGCCACCGCTACTCGCGTGTTCTGCTGGCGCTCGGCGTTCTGACTTGCGCATTGACGTGGTACATGGGCTACAAGTCCGCCGGCACCATCTTCGGCCTGCTCGGCCTGTAAGCAAGAAACCAAAAGGGAGGCAAACATGGCCGCTATCGATCTCAACAGCGATCTTGGCGAAAGTTACGGCGCATGGCGCATGGGTGATGACGAGGCAATGCTCGCTGTCGTTTCCAGCGCCAACATCGCCTGCGGATTTCACGCAGGCGACCCGGCCGGCATTTACCGCACCGTCAAGGCCGCTGCCGAAAAGGGCGTGGTCGTTGGCGCCCATGTCTCCTATCCTGACCGCGTCGGCTTCGGCCGCCGCGATCTGGACGCCACCTCGGAAGAGCTGATTGCCGATGTCATCTACCAGATCGGCGCGCTGAAGGGCGTTGCCGCCGCGGCCGGAACCACGGTGCGTTACGTCAAGCCACATGGCGCGCTCTATAACCGCATTGCCAATGACGCAAAACAGGGACAGGCCGTCATCGACGGCATCAAGGCGATCGATCCTTCACTGGTGCTGATGGGCCTTGCCAATGCGCCCATCCTCGATCTCGCCCGCAAATCCGGTCTTGCCGTCGTTGCCGAAGCCTTTGCCGACCGCGCCTATACGCCTCAGGGCCAACTCGTCTCCCGCCGCGAAGCCGGTGCCGTGCTGCATGACGCGGCAAAAATCGCCGACCGTATGGTGCAGCTTGCCCGCGAAGGCACGTTGGAGGCCATCGATGGCAGCATCATAAAAATCGAGGCGCAATCCATCTGCGTGCATGGCGACAGCCCCGGTGCGGTCGCGATCGCCCAGGAAATCCGCCGCCGTTTCGAAGCTGATGGCATCGATATCCGTTCCTTCGTACTCGATCGCTAAAAGGGGTAGTCGATGACCATACCAACATCCTATCTCAACCACACGGATGCCGAGGCCGCACGAAAGGCCCGTGCGACCTATCGCGACGGCCTTGTCGCCCCCACCTCAGGCATTGCACCCGGCTTCACGCAGGCAAACATGATCGTGCTGCCGCGCGACTGGGCTTTCGATTTTCTGCTTTATGCGCAACGCAATCCAAAACCCTGCCCGGTCCTTGATGTTTCCGATCCCGGTTCGCCGACCACGCTTCTGGCTCCCGGTGCCGACCTCAGAACAGACCTGCCGCTCTACCGCATCTGGCGGGATGGCAAGCTTGCCGAGGAAACGGCCGACGCCACCGCCGCCTGGGCAGAGCGCGACGATCTCGTTGCCTTCCTTATCGGCTGCAGCTTCACCTTCGAAACGCCGATGGTGGAAGCGGGCATCGAAATCCGCCACATGACCGACAAGAGCAATGTTCCGATGTATCTGTCCAATCGGCCCTGCCGCCCTGCCGGTCGGCTGAAGGGCAACATGGTCGTTTCCATGCGGCCTATCCCGGCATCGCGCGTGGCCGATGCCGCCACGATTTCCGGGCGTTTCCCGGCGGTGCATGGCGCGCCGGTACATGTCGGCGCACCGGAGGAGATCGGCATTTCCGACCTTGCAAAACCTGATTTCGGCGACGCCGTACGGATCGAACCCGGTGAGGTGCCGGTGTTCTGGGCCTGCGGCGTGACTCCACAGGCAGCCGTGATGGCATCCGGTGTGCCCTTTGCCATTACCCATGCGCCGGGCCACATGTTCATCACCGACATTCCTGATACCGCCTATCACGCGTGAGGATATGATGCGTTTTCTTCCCGTCAGCCTCACCACCATTCTTGTCGAACTGGCCGATCTTGATGAAACGCTGGCGCTGTTCGCCTCGCTGCAGAACGATCCCATCGAAGGCATAGAAGAGACGGTGCCGGCTGCCCGCACGCTGATGATCCGGTTCCGGCCCGAGAAGATCGGCTCCGAAGCGCTGGCTGCGCGGCTTGCGAGCCGCGATCTCTCGGCAAAGATCGCGCCATCGGACAATCTTGTCGAAATCCCCGTCCGTTATAATGGCGAAGACCTCGCCGATGTTGCCGGACTGACCGGAATGAGCGTCGAAGAGGTTATCCGCCGCCATACCGAAAGCGAATTCACCGTGGCCTTCTGCGGCTTCGCCCCCGGCTTCGGTTACCTTGTCGGCGGTGATCCGGCACTGCATGTGCCGCGCCGGCAAAGCCCGCGCACCCGTATTCCGGCCGGCTCCGTAGCATTGGCCGGTGCTTTCAGTGGCGTCTACCCGCAAAACAGCCCCGGCGGCTGGCAGATCATCGGCACCACGCCGGTGAAGATGTGGGACATCGACCGCGACCCCGGCGCGCTGTTTCAGCCGGGCTACCGTGTGCGTTTCTTCAACATGGACAAGACCGGTCGAACGGTTGATATCCCGGCACCGGCACCGGACAGGAAAGTACCAAGAAAGGATGGCCCGCATTTCGAGGTGCTGGCCGCGCCAATGCCAGCCATCTTTCAGGACCTCGGCCGTTTCGGCCAGACCGGGCAGGGTGTCTCCGCCTCCGGCGCGCTGGATCGTGGTGCGTTTAATGCCGCAAACCGTATCGTCGGCAATCCGGTCAATACGCCCTGTCTCGAACTGACGCTCGGCGGCTTTTCCTTCAAAAGTGCAAGCCGCGCCGTTATCGGCATCACCGGCGCCCCCTGCCCCGTTACGATCAGGATGGCAGAGCGCAGTTTCCTCGCCCAAACGCCTGGCCCGGTCTCCGTTGAAGCCGGTGACGTGATCACTTTCGGCCAGCCGCCGAAGGGCATGCGCAGTTATCTTGCGGTACGCGGCGGCTTCGATGTCGAGCCGGTGCTCGGCAGTTTTGCAACCGATACTCTGGCTGTCGTCGGTCCCGAGCCAGTGGGTTCAGGTGCCATCCTGCCGCTTAAGGGCGAAAAGTCAGGTCTATCCAGCGTATCGATCAACGAGGTTCCGGCTTTCGAGCCGCCGGCAACGGGCGAGATCGTGACATTGGATATCGTTCTCGGCCCCCGAACGGACTGGTTTACGCAACAGGGTATCGAGACGCTGACCGGCCAGCTCTGGCAGGTCACCCCGCAATCGAACCGCGTCGGCATTCGCCTTGCGGGCGACGTGCCGGTGGAACGCAAGGACAGCGCCGAATTGCCGAGTGAAGGAACGGCAACGGGCGCAATCCAGATTCCCCATAGCGGCCAGCCGGTTCTTTTCCTTGCCGATCACCCCCTGACCGGTGGTTATCCTGTCATCGGCGCAGTGGCCGAATATCATCTCGATCTTGCCGGGCAGATTCCGGTCAACGCCAAAATCAAATTCCGCCCGATCGGCCCCTTTGCCGAAATCGCGGCCAAAAACACATAGTTCCGAGGAGAAAAGCGATGAAAAAAGTGCTGATTGCCAATCGCGCCGAGATCGCGGTGCGCATCATCCGCGCCTGTCGCGATTACGGCCTGCAATCGGTCGCCGTTTATGCCGACCCCGATCAGGACGCGCTTTTCGTCCGGCTGGCGGATGAGGCCTACGCGCTGGAGGGCGTGCGCCCCGCCGAGACCTATCTCGACATCGCCAAGCTGATCGCGATTGCCAAACGTGCCGGTGCGGACGCCGTGCATCCCGGTTACGGCTTCCTGTCCGAACGTGCGGAGTTTGCCCAGGCCGTCATCGATGCCGGCCTGATCTGGATCGGTCCAGACCCTCATGTCATCGAGGCGCTGGGCGATAAGGTCGAGGCACGGCGCATCGCCACGGGCGTTGGTGCGCCGCTGGTTGCCGGCAGCGATGGCCCCGTCTCTTCCGCCGCGGAAGTCACCGCCTTTGCCGAACAGCACGGCCTGCCGGTCGCCATCAAGGCTGCTCATGGCGGCGGCGGGCGCGGCCTGAAGGTTGCCTGGAAGATGGAAGAGATCGCCGATCTCTACGAATCCGCCGTGCGCGAGGCGACAGCCGCCTTTGGCCGCGGTGAATGTTTTCTTGAACGTTTCCTCGACCGACCGCGCCATATCGAAGCGCAGGTTCTGGCCGACAAACACGGCAATGTGCTTGTCCTCGGCACCCGCGACTGCTCGCTGCAACGACGGAATCAGAAACTGATCGAAGAGGCTCCTGCGCCGTTCCTGTCCGATGAACAGCGCCAGAAAATCCATGCGGCTGCAAAGGCGATCTGCGCTGCTGCCGGTTATTCCGGCGCTGGCACCGTCGAATTCCTGCTCGGCGTCGATGGTACGATTTCCTTCCTCGAGGTCAATACACGCCTGCAGGTGGAACATCCCGTCACTGAGGAAACCACTGGCATCGATCTCGTCATCGAACAGTTCCGTATTGCCGAAGGCCAGAAGCTGCGTGTCCTCGAAACGCCCGAACCGCGCGGCCACTCCATGGAATTCCGCATCAATGCCGAAGACCCTGGCCGCGGCTTCCTGCCGACGCCCGGCACGATCTCGGTTTTCGATGCCCCCTCCGGTCCCGGCATCCGCATGGATAGCGGCGTGGTCAGCGGCTCCAGCGTGCCTGGAGTATTCGACTCGCTGATGGCAAAGCTCATCGTGACCGGCGTCGACCGTGATCAGGCTCTGCGCCGTGCCCGCCGCGCGCTGAAGGAATTCCGCATCGAGGGTATCGCGACCGTTCTGCCGTTCCATCGCGCCGCGATCGAGACGGACGACTTCATCGGCACGGATGGGTTCAAGGTCCACACCCGCTGGATCGAAACGGATTTCGCCGCCATGCCCGACGCTATGGAGCGCCCGGCACCGTCCGACGACCCGTCGATGACCCGAACCTACCTCGAAATCGACGGCAAGCGTGTTTCGGTCGGGCTGCCAAGCATTCTACTCTCCAGCCTCGGCACCGTTAGCGGAAGCAATGCAACCACTTCTGCGGCCGCTGCCAGGGAAAAGGAGGGTGAAATCACCGCTCCCGTTTCCGGCACCCTGCAATCCTTCAAGGTGAAAGATGGTGACACCGTCTCCGAAGGCGATCTTCTGGCGGTCATGGAAGCCATGAAGATGGAGACGCAGATTGTCGCAACCAAGGCCGGCAAGGTTCGTCTCATCGGCAAAGAAGGCGACTATCTGCAGGCGGGCGCGGCGGTGCTCGAAATAGCCAGCTAATATAAACCGGCGCATCGGCCTCACTATCGCAGATCGCGCGGCACCGGCGGCGGAACCCTTTCGCCACCGGGCCGTTTATGGCGCGACCTGCTAACCATCGTGAGGGACATATGGCCGGACGCACCTTGCTTCAATTCTTCCATTGGTATTATCCGGACGGAGGGAAACTATGGAGCGAGGTGGCCGAGAAGGCCGAAAGCCTTGCCAAAATGGGCATTACCGACGTCTGGTTGCCGCCCGCCTACAAGGGCGCCGCCGGCGGTTACTCGGTGGGATATGACACCTACGATCTCTTCGACCTTGGCGAATTTGACCAGAAGGGCACCGTCGCCACCAAATACGGTGATCGTGGCGCCCTGGAGCATGCGGGCAAGACGCTGAAAGAGAATGGCATCCGTGTCATTCACGACGTCGTTCTCAATCACAAGATGGGTGCCGACGAGAAGGAAAAGGTACGGGTTCGCCGCGTCAATCCAGAAGACCGCACAGATATTGACGATGCGGATTTCCCGGCGCTTGCCTATACGCGCTTCACCTTCCCCGGCCGTAACGGCAAACATTCCAAATTCATCTGGGACCTGAAGTGCTTCAGCGGTGTCGACCACATCGAGGAGCCGACTGAAGACGGCATATTCCGCCTCGTCAACGAATATGGCGACGGCGAATGGAATGAGGAAGTCGATCAGGAAAACGGCAATTTCGATTATCTGATGGGCGCGGACGTCGAGTTCCGCAACCGGGCGGTTTATGAGGAGCTCAAATATTGGGGCCGGTGGCTCTCCGAGCAGGTGCAGGTCGACGGCTTCCGTCTCGATGCCGCCAAACATATTCCGGCATGGTTCTTCCGGGATTGGGTGGGGCATATGCGTGAGACGGTCGATCCCGATCTGTTCGTCGTGGCAGAATATTGGCACCCCGATCTGGAGGCATTGAAGAGCTATCTCGAGCTGGTCGACAAACAGTTGATGCTTTTTGACGTCGCCCTTCACCACAGTTTCCACGAAGCTTCGAAACAGGGCGGCGACTTCGATATGCGCAGCATCTTCGACGGCTCGCTCGTATCCGCCGTTCCCGATCATGCGGTCACGCTGGTCGACAATCACGATACGCAGCCGCTGCAATCGCTGGAAGCGCCTGTCGAGCCCTGGTTCAAGCCGCTCGCCTACGCCATTATCCTGCTGCGTGAAGAGGGTGTCCCCTGCGTCTTTTATCCCGATCTGTTCGGCACTGGCTACACCGACACCGGCAATGACGGCAACGAATATAAGATCGACATGCCTGCCATCGAATGCCTGCCGAAGCTCATCGAAGCCCGCAGCCGCTTCGCCAACGGAGCCCAGACGGATATTTTCGACGATGCCAGCTGTATCGCCTTTATCCGCCACGGCACCGCCGATGCGCCCGGCTGTGTGGTGGTGATGTCGAATGGCAACCCGGGCGAAAAGCAGGCCGACCTCGGCCCCGAGCGTGGGGGATCGGTCTGGCGCGATTTTCTCGGCCACCGCAAGGAAGAGATAACCCTGGATGAGAGCGGCAAGGGTATCTTCCCCACAGATGGCGGCAGCGTCAGCGTCTGGGTTCCCGTCGATAGCGAATAGGAAGCGGCTCAGCCGCTCATTCCGCGGATACGAGGCGGCGCGGACCGGCGCCGTCATCAGCCAGAACATCGTTCGGGTTGCGCAGTGGACAATCATCGAGCGACAGGCAACCGCAACCAATACAGCCGGTCAATTGGTCTCGCAGCATCACCAGATTGCTGATGCGCATCTGGAGCATTTCTCGCCAAGACTGGGAGAATCTGCGCCAGTCTGCCGTTGTCGCCACCCGGTCTTGCGGTAGATCAGCCATCGCGTCCCTGATAATGCTGAGCTGAATGCCGGCACGTTGCGCGATGCGGATGATGGCGATGCGTCGCAGGACGGCGCGGTGATAACGACGCTGGTTGCCGGCGGTGCGCCAGCCTTCGATCAATCCCTTAGCCTCGTAAAAATGGATGGTGGAAACGGCAATACCGCTGCGGCGCGCAACATCTCCCACCGACAGGCTGTGTTTGAATATGGTATTTTCCATTCTGGCTCCTGCTTCGGGAACGATTTCCGCTCGGAAGATGCGGAAACACATTGAAGAGCAGCCGGTATAATTCCTCAACTATAGTTGAGGTCAATAGGCCCACGGTCAAAAAAATGCGCCCGACAGACGCCTCTGAAATTCCACGCGAATGTCGAATTGCTCATTTGCGCCCGCGAAGCTCCAGCTTCACCAATCCCTATAGGATCAGGCATTGGCCACCGCCCTTTTCAGCGCCAGATATTCCCAAAGGGCAACGGCGAGCAGAATTCCCGTGCTGGCCAGTTGCAGCACGAAAAGCGGAATGCCCGGCACCGGCAAAAGCAGGCACAGCGCCGCAACGCCGGCGAAATGTGAAATGGGTCGCTGATAGGTGGCGGCGATCTTGACGCCGATGTTTCCCGCCAGGAAGAGAACCGGGCCGCCGAGAATGGCGATAGCTTCCCGCATCGTTGCGCCCTCGCGGGCATGGGAAAGACTGAAATCCTCCCCCACTGCCGTCAGGATGATGCCGGCAACGATGGGCAGATGCCCATAATTGAAGAGGTTTTGCGCGATCTTCGTCTTTTCTTCGGCATTCTCGGCCTTTCTGGAAGCCTTTTCCTGGCCGTGGTGAAAATAGATCCACCACATAACCACGGTGCTGACAAAGGCCGAGCAGAAGACCAGGAAGGTCAAAGCCGAATTCATATATTCCGTTGCCGTGCGGCCAGTGGTGAGGATTGTTTCGCCCAAACAGATGATGACAAAGAGCGCACAACGCTCCGCCAGATGTTCGCCGGAAAGATGAAGCCTGTCCTCATCGCTGGAAGCCACGCCCGGCACAACATAACGGCAGGCGGGCCCGGCATATTCGATGGCAAGGGCGATGCCCCAGAGCAGAATACGGTCCGAGAGATCGACCAAGCCGCCAGCCAGCCAGAACAGGCTTGATATGGTGAGCCATATCGTTACCCGCACGAAGACCAGAAAGGACTGCCGATCTTCGTCCTTGAAGGCGTAAAGCGCAAAAAGGCTCCGTCCCACCTGCATGGCACTATAGATCAGCGCAAAGACGAGACCCTGCTCCGCGAAGGCCTTCGGTAAGGCAATGGCCAACAGAACCCCGCCGAACATCAGAGCGAATAAAAGCAGCCGGACCGGCTCCCTCTCCGTGTTCAAAAGATTGGTGGTCCAAGTGGTGTGTATCCATAACCACCACAGCGACAGGATCAGGATGCCGGCCTCAAGCGCCGCCGTCGGCCCGAAATCCTTGGCAAGCGCATGGGAGAGCTGGATCAGTGCAAAAACGAAAACGAGATCGAAGAACAGTTCGGGAAAGCTCGCCTTTTCGGCATCCTCACCCTCCTGCCTTATCCAGCTGTCAGTCGCCGGTTTACCTCTGGACGTCTTGTTTTCAGTGTTCATTCCGCCCCTGCCATCCGATACAGGTCCGCGCGAACCGTTTCCTCGACACTATCCCTCACCGTTGCGACAGCGCTTCTTCGCTTGTTGATGCGGTACGCTGCAAGCTTCGTCCCGGAAATGTCAGAGCCCGTGCGCTGTCGGGATAAAAACGCGGCCCGACCAGACGGACCCTCTTTCCCGAAACATCGGTAATGTAGTTCGGGACGATGATGGAGGGTGAAATCTGGTTGTTCCTTTTTTTGGAAGTTTCCAGAGTGCTGATCTCCACCCGCTGGGCCGCTGCCGGCATCACGGCCACGACGGCAAACACAGGTACGAGCGAAGAAAATCTGAGGCGCATAAGCAGATATCCGGGCAAAATTATTTGCGTCTAAACAGCCTGCAGCTGCTTTGGTTCCGCCGCCTTTCAGGCATCTCCTTCAAGATAGGAGCGATATTGGACATAGTCCGTGCTCGGTCGCCCATCAATGATTTCAAGAGGCCGACCCTCGCCACCGGGGAGATGGCCAGTTTTTTCAAGCTCCGCTCTCACGAGTTTTGCAATGGCCTCCTGCCGCGGCAAGGCATGGTCCGCCATATAAAGAGCGATAGCCAATTCCATATCATCAGGAGAAATCATCGGCGCAGCCATCCTCGGAAACAACGCAGGCAAACGCTGAAACTTGCAAAAAGTTCAATCGCCTAACGGTACGTGGAACAGATTGCCTTCCTGTTGAAGGATATTTTCTAAGGAACAAATCGTGCTGCCAAGGGCAACCGGTCAAGCTCCAACCAGCGGTATCCAGAACGGCAATTGGCACCGAAACATGTCTTCTTCTGCCGCTGTCGGGGAAACTCTTGACGAAAACCCTGCAGACTCAAGCGTTTGAAACCAATCACGGAAAAACGCAAACGAAAGCTAAACGAGACTTAACTTTCATTACTTTGCATTAACCATAGAAGGCTGCATTTGACGCTCAATATCAGCAGGACGTGCGAATCTCTTGGTACCTGTGCGCACGGCGTTAATGTACCTTCCAGCCGGTTTTACCGCAAGCTACCACCATTTTCCGGTCCTTGTGGGCTTCACCCCGCCACAGCCGCCTCCCTTCTGTCCTGACGCCCGCGCAGCTGCGCCAGAAGCATGGTTTGCACCTCGAAACCGCCGTCCTTGGCCTTGCGCGTCAGATTCCGCAGATACCCGCCGAGCGAGCTAATCTGATCGGCCTTCTGCAGCAGGCAGGCGAGGATTGCAGCGGTTCCCTGTCGGCCGAAGGTCGTGAGTGCCTCCTGATAGGCGGACTGGCTGATGTTGAACATGGTTCTGATCACCGAGGTCGCGACTTCGAGGTCACGCCAGCCGGTGATCGCTCCACCCGGTGCATAGAGCGAGATGTCAGGGCAAGCTTTCAAAACCAAAACAATATCAGGAACAAAAAATTGCTTATGAAGAACAGGCTTTGGCGAAGGTGGTGAAGACGTCGTACTGACGGGTGGGACATATGCCGGCTGGGCGATGGCGGTGCTGGCAGGTGCAACAGTAACCGCTTCACGCAAATCCCGCCGTTCAGATATGGATTCGGATTCTGAATTCTTTATGAGCCGCTCATTTTGGCAGTCATTGCCGCCCATTTTTGCCGATTTTTCAATATTTTCCAGATAGTTGGTCACTTCCGCACGCAACGAGGCCAGGAATCCGGCGATTTCGTTGAGTTCTGCGGGCTTCGAATTGCGGCCAAGAGAGTTTGCGATTGCGTTGTAACGGGTCTGAAACCTCTCGAAGGTTTTAAGGTCACCACGCGCGGCAATCATGTCGCAAAGTTTCTGGATATCGCGGCGGCAAAGGCTGATGCTTTCACGAAGGCGCTGAAGATCGAGCCTTTCGCGAATGATACGCTCGGCCAGGTCCTCGATTTCAGTTTTGCGGGCCAGAAGCGGAGCCAGTGAGAAACCATAGGCTTCGCTGATCTCGCCTCCCCTGTGTTTGCGGGCGTAACGTTTGCCGTTCGGGCTGTCCTTGCGAATGATGAGACCGGCCTCGACGAGCGCCGAAAGATGTCGGCGCAATGTCTGTTCGGCCATGCCATGCGCTCGCAGCGACAATTGCGTGTTTGATGGGAACACCACCAGACCGGCTTCACTGGAAAGCTCGTTCTTTGGGTAAAAGCTCAAAAGCGCGTTCAGAACCGCAAGCGAGCGGTCGGTCACACCGAGCAGAGGCCGGGCTTCACAGACCGAACGATAGAGCTTCCATTTGTCGACGGCTTCGACTTTTCTGGTCTTTTGCGCGGCAAACTGAGTTGCGAGGACGCCAAACGACATCGCTCGCCGCCCAAAGGGCGTCGTTACACATGTGCTGTCCATGTCTTTCACCTTTCACAAGGCAAAAGAAAATCGCTCACCGAAAAATTCGATGCCAAGACTCTTGACTATGATTCGCGGAAATGAGATTCTTCGGGTGCTTAAATCAAAGAAAGGCTTCCGCGCGGCAACGTTCGGGGGCTTTTTTCTTTTGTGATGCGTCTCCTGTTAGTGGTTCGCGTTAAAACTCACTGTTTGGACCGGTATTCGGCAAACAGCGTCTGAAGATGTTCGAGAACGAATTCGGCAAATTCCGGCGCTTCGTTCTTGTCGATAGAGATATCCAGCTTGCGGTCGCTCTCGACCACCTTTGCCAGTCGCCCTCCGGTTTCCGATGACCAGACGCCGGCTTTTTTGGCCTGCGCTTTGGGCTTCAGGAAATCCAGTAGCGATTTGAATCGTTCTTCCGATGGCAGGGCGGCAACGGAGGCATCCTTCACATAGGCGCGAGCCGCTTCCTTGACCTGGGAAGAGGAGAGCTGATCAGCCAGGTCCATCCAGTTACGCCGGCCGACAGTCGGGGCGGGGCCAATGAGATCGATCAGATCCTCGGGAATGCGGCCGACAACCGACAGCATGTTGGAAAGGTCACCCTTGTACAGCGACATGGCGGCCATGATTGTATCCCGCGGAAACCGCATCTGCAGCTTCTGGGCGAAGCGTGCCTTTTCGATGTAGGTGAGATCGCGACGCTCGTTGTTTTCCTGTCCCTGGGCAACGACGAGCTGCTCATCGCTGAGATCACGAACGACCGCCTTGACCGGAATACCGAGTTTTGAGACGGCGCGCAGGCGACGATGGCCGAAAGCAACCTGATAACGACCCGGAAAATCGGGATGCGGGCGCACGAGAATGGGAACCTGCTGGCCCTGCTCACGAATGGCTTCAACCAGTCCGGCATCGGCCTCTTCGGAGGCTGGCATGCGATCCGGTATGAAGGAAGGATCGATATCGGCAGGATTGAGCGAGACGATCGTTAGACCTTCCGCGAGCTGCTTTTCGATCTCTTCTGCGCGCTTGGCTCGTTCCGATACCTCGCTAAGCGACTGGCCGATCATGCCGACAGGAGAATTCAGAACATCCGTCACCAGCTCAGGAGAGCCGAGAATGGGCCTGATACGCGGACGTGACCGCTCGGATGCGGTCTCATTGCTGTCGCCGGCCGGGGTGCCAAGATTGGCGAAGATCTGTTTTCTGCTCATGCTGCCCTACCCCACGCTTTTTTAATCAGTCCTTCGATTTCAGCGTTTACGTTGTTCATGGCTTCCAGCGCACGGTCATAGGTGGACCGCGTGAACTGGGTTCTTTCCACTTCGAAAAGTGTCTGGTTGGTCAGTCCGGCATCCGAAACCGCCGTGCTTTTCAGCATGGGGTGGATGAGGACGTTTTCGCCGAAGATGGAGCGCAGGAAGGCGACCATCTGGTTCTGCGGCCCGTCGCTCGGTTCGAAACGGGTGATCAGGTAGCGCATCCAGTTGTAGTCCGAACGCGCCCCGGCCCTGCCGATTTCGGCGAGAAGATCACCGGTCATGGCAAGAAACTGGTTCATGGACATCACGTCCAGCATCTGCGGGTGAACGGTAACGAGAACGGATGTCGCAGCCGTGAGCGCCGAAAGCGTCAGATAACCAAGCTGCGGCGGGCAATCGATGACGACGACATCGTAGAAATTCTGCGCCTGGGCGATGGCCTGGCCGATTCGGGCGAAAAACAGCGTATCACCCGGCGCTCGGCGCATCAGCGCGCGGGGCGTATCATGTTCGAACTCCATCAGCTCCAGATTGCCGGGGACGATATGGAGATTGGGAATATAGGTACCGCGAACGATCTCGGCGATCGGCCGACGCTCGTCGTCGTAACGGATCGCACCATAAAGCGTTTCGTTCGGGCCGACGTCGATTTCCGGCTGGTGGCCGAAGAGGGCGGAGAGACTGGCCTGCGGGTCGAGATCGATGGCGAGAACGCGGTAACCGCGCAGCGCCAGATATTGCGCCAGATGCGCCGAGGTCGTGGTTTTCCCCGAACCGCCCTTGAAGTTCATGACCGCGATGACCTGCAACTCTTCACCCTCACGGCGATGCGGCAGATAACGTCGGGTACCGCGGGCACCCTGGTCCAGGAATTTTCTGATCTCGTCCATATCCTCAACAGAATAGGAACGACGGCCTGACGCCTGGGCGGCATCGAGCTCGGGGCGTTCGGAAGCGATCTGGCGAAGATAGGCCTCGCCGATGCCAATTAACCGTGCGGTTTCGGCTGGCGAAAAATGCCGCATGCTCTTTTCGGTATGCGGGGAAAATGTATTTGCATTATGAGCCTGCAATTGGGCTGACAACGCAGCCGAATGCTGTTGTATAAGACTCGTCAGGTCGGGTGCTCCTGCGGCACGTCTTAAATCGGCACTCTGTGTCATCGGTCTTCTTTCGCTCAAAATTGCAGTAGCGGTTTTTTTCGAAAAAGGCGGTTTTTTCCGCCACTGAGATATAAGCGCCGATTCTCTTTTTGGCGCAATAGGCTTTTTTCTCAGGTGCGAAACCGCCGCTAAAGCATTGTGGAAGAATCACATTTGCATTTTGTGACCGTTTGACGGTTAGCCGCGGCTAACTTTTGTTTTGTGAGTATATGGAGGAGTGAAATCCAGATATTTCTGGAATGCTCTCCGCGTGATTTTTAAAGTTAGCCGCGGCTAACTTCAGGCTCGACTTGCTACCCGTTTCAAGAATCATAATGGCAGGAAGTGTGGGGTGGACATTGGCATGTGTTTAATCTCTACTTGTTGACTAGGGTATTGTTCGGCCGTGCTTGTCGCTCGGCCGTCCTGGACTGTCGCAGGTTGGAGGAATGTATGTCCTATGATGTCGCTCTTGTCGGGTCGGGTTTCTCGGCCATCTGTACCGCCGCCCATCTTTTATCGTCCCTGCCGGCGGAGGCCTCCATCGCCATCGTCGGTGATGAATCGGATTTCGGGCGTGGCACCGCTTATCGTACGGAGCTGCCCTATCACCGGCTGAATGTGCCGGCGGGAAGAATGAGCGTCTTTCCTGATCGGCCGAACGACTTCGTCGATTGGCTAGGGGAAAACGGTATCACCACAGATCCCCTGGCTTTTGCCTCGCGCGGTGACTATGGCCTCTATCTGCGAGACAGGCTGGCAAACTTGCTGAGAAGAAGGGAGCAGCGGGCGAGGGTGGATTTCATCCGGGCCAAAGCTTCAGCCTGTCGGCCCGACGGCGCGGGTGGCTTTTCCTTTGTCCTGGAAAATGACGACCAGCTGCATGCAAAGAATGTGATCCTATGCCTCGGTGTCGGCTCAGCGAGTTTGCCGGTGCAAACTGTCGCAAAAGATGAAGGTGAACCGCGCCGGATTATAAGCCATTGCTGGCAACCGGGATGGCTGTCCAAAGTCAAAGCTGGTGATCGAATCTGTATTCTGGGTTCAGGCCTGACTATGATTGATCAGGTTTTGACCCTGCGTGGGAAGGGACATCGGGGGCCAATTCATGTCCTGTCCCGCCGCGGGTTGGTGCCGCACCCGCATGTCAGCCCGCCATTGCCTCCTGCGGACGTATCTCTGCCTCACGGGACGACCGAAATCAGCCTGATATTGCAGAGCCTGCGCAGGCAGGTGAGAGAGGGAACGCCATGGCGCGCGGTGATGGATGGGTTGCGGCCAAAAACGCAAGCGCTCTGGCAGAGCCTTACTGCAGCGCAGCGCAGCCGCTTCCTTCGACATGCCCTGCCATGGTGGAATATTCATCGGCACCGCATTGCGCCCGAGGTTTCCGGTGCTTTCGCAAAACTGCTTTCGGAGGGTGTTCTCGAGATTCACGCAGGTTACCTTCGTTCGATCGATGAAGAGGCGGAAGGGATCACCTTGCGTTATCGCCGCAGGCACACGCAAATACTGAAAGAGCTGCGGGTCGATTGGGTGATTAATTGTACAGGCATGGAACGCGCAGGTATTGGCCATTCTCGCCTTCTGGAAACCATGCGGGATGACGGGGTTCTCTTGCTTGATCCCTTCGGGTTGGGCGTCGAGGTAGATGACCAGTCCCGTTTGTTACAAAGGGATGGGAAGAGCTGGCCCGGTCTTTTTGCCGCGGGTGCGCTGACGGCGGGACGTTTTTGGGAGATAACCGCTGTTCCAGATATCCGCGTGCAGGCACAGAAGATCGCGCAGGCCGTTACGGACAGAATCGGCTCAACAACGGACAGGGTTTCCGCCCGGGGTTGAACGGCTTAAAGGCCAGCGAGAGCATAAAGTCTCCCGCGGTCGCGGGGAGCTATCACGGACCATGTTAGCCGCGGCAAACTTTTCGTGCTGGCGTGCCGGCGACTTGCTTGATGTCGGCAACAGCAGCTCGCTATAATGTAAGGCGCGCATTCCCTTCCGCTTTCAGCGGACGACGGGTATATTTCCTGATTGTACATAAAAACTGGTGATCGATGGCCAGATGACGTCTATGAAGCTTGTTTGCTAAATAATTTACATCACTTGTGGAAATGCGACGTGAGACGGGCTATAAAGCTCGAAATATTGTAACATTATGAAAATAATTTGCGAGGTCTTGTGGAAAAGCAGAAGCTGTTTAGGTACGAAGCGGCGGACAATCAGGCTGGTGGACAGCGCCGGCCCTTTGCCAAGGCCGTGCGAGCTGGGGATTTCGTTTACGTGTCGGGCCAGGTGCCGACGGTCGATGGCGAGGTGGTAACCGGCGGCATCGTAGCACAGACCGAGCAGGTCGTTGCGAATATCAAAGATGTTCTGGCGCTTGCCGATTGCACGCTGGCCGATGTGGTCAAGGTCAATGTCTGGCTGGATGATGCCCGGGATTTCTCGAGTTTTAACGCTGTTTTCCAGAAACATTTCATCGATCATCCGCCGGCGCGCTCGACCGTACAATCGCCGCTGATGGTGGACGCCAAGGTGGAAATGGACGTTATCGCCTATAAGCCGCTGGTTTGAGGCCCCCGTTTTACAATTTTGCGAGTAGATGATGAGCTATCCCTGGCCGGATGCGGGCACAGCCCTCAATGCGATTTCGACGCCCATGCCTGTTGTTGATGAGGACAGGCTCGAAGCCAATATCCTCAAGGCGCAATCCTATCTTGATGCGCATGGCAAGGCCTTTCGGCCGCATATCAAGACGCACAAGATACCAGCCATTGCCAAGCAGCAGCTTCAGGCGGGCGCGATCGGCATCAACTGCCAGAAGGTCAGCGAGGCGGAGGTTTTTGCGGATGCCGGCTTCCAGGATATCCTGATCACTTACAATATTCTCGGTGCGGCCAAGCTCTCACGGCTGAAGGCGCTGAATGCACGCATCGGCAGGCTGAGTGTCGTGGCCGACAGCGCCGTGACGATTGCCGGTCTTGCGGATACATTTGATGCGGAAAGACCGCTGGCCGTTCTGGTCGAATGCGATACCGGTGGCAAGCGCTGCGGTGTGCAGACGCCGGAAGCGGCATTGGCGCTTGCGGAACAGATCGTCGCGGCACCGGGCCTCATATTCAAGGGCATTTTGACCTATCCGGCACCGGGCGGCGCCGAGACGGTGGAAAACTTCATTTGCAGGACCATGGCATTGCTTGCGGCAAAGGGCATAGAGTGCCCGGTTCGATCCAGCGGCGGCTCACCGGATTTCTATTCCGCCCATCTTGTTCCTTCCGCTACCGAACATCGGGCCGGCACCTATGTCTATAATGACCGTTCGATGCTGCGCGCCGGGCACTGTAGCGCTGGGGATCTTGCGATGCATCTTCTCGCCACCGTCGTATCAAAACCGACGGCCGATCGGGCAGTGCTGGATTGCGGCTCCAAGGCCCTGACCTCGGATCTTCTTGGTTTCAGCGATTATGGCCTGATTGAAGGTTACGAAGGCGCAAAAATCACTTCACTTTCGGAAGAACACGCGGTTGTCGATCTATCCGGCTGCGTTTCGAGCCGACCTGAAATCGGTGATGTGGTTCAGGTCGTACCGAACCACACCTGCGTCGTCAGCAATCTTTTCGACCGGATGGTGTTCCATCGAAATGGCGTTGTAACCCGGGTGGAACAGGTCGCGGCACGGGGAACGGTCTGGTAAAATTACCCGGCTAAGTAAATTACGAATCAGAACCTGCGAGAATGCAGATTCTGGCAACGAGAATCGAAAGACATGCGCATCTTCACGGCGTCGCTCGCCACTGAAACCAATACGTTTTCACCCGTTCCGACGGATATGGACGCATTTCGCGCGGCTTTTTATGCCGGTCCGGGGGAGCATCCGGAAACGCCGACACTCTGCTCGTCGCCCGTGCCTATTCTGCGCCGCCGCGGTAAAGCGGAAGGGTTTACGGTGATCGAGGGCACGTCCTGCTGGGCGGAACCGGCGGGTCTCATCCAGCGGCAGACCTATGAAACGCTGCGGGATACCATTCTTGCCGAGCTTGCCGCTGCGCTGCCGGTGGATGCCGTGGTGCTTGGCCTGCACGGCGCCATGGTGGCGCAGGGTTATGACGACCCGGAAGGAGATTTTTTATCCCGCATCCGGACAATGGTCGGACCGGATGTGCTGGTCGCGGCGGAATTCGATCCCCACAGTCATCTAACGGCGCTTCGGGTCAAAAATCTCGATATCATGGCGACGTTTCTGGAATTCCCCCATACGGATTTCGAAGAGCGCGGTGAGCATGTCGTGGAAATGGCACTGCGCACGCTTCGGGGGGAGATCAGTCCGGTCATATCTACCTTCGATTGCCGCATGATCACCATTTACCCGACCAGCCGCGAACCCATGCGCTCTTATGTCGACCGATTGAAGGCGATGGAGGGCAAAGAGCGCATCCTGTCCATTTCCGTCATTCACGGTTTCATGGCCGGCGACGTGCCGGATATGGGAACCCGTATCGTTGTCGTCACCGACAATGACAAGCAAAAGGGTGATGCACTGGCCGAAGAACTCGGCCGTGAGCTTTATGCGATGCGGAAACTGACCGCGATGCCAATGCTGGATACGGAATCGGGTCTGGACCTTGTTCTCACCATTCGCAGCAACAATCCGGAAAAGCCGGTCGTTGTCTCGGACATCTGGGATAATCCTGGCGGCGGTGTCGCCGGCGACGCCACGCATATCCTGCGGCGCATGGTGGAGCGCGGCATGGACAATTTCGCCGTCGCAACCATTTGGGATCCGATTGCCGTGTCCTTCTGTCACGCTGCGGGCGAGGGAGCAGAGATCGATTTGCGCATCGGCGGCAAATCCAGTCCGCAAGGGGGTGAGCCGCTTGATTTCCGGATCAAGGTCATGCGGACGGTCGAAGCCGGTTGGCAGAGCTTCCGCAACAGCCGCGTCACGCTCGGCCGCGCCGCCGTCGTCCGGCCGATCGGCACCGAAATCGATATCATTCTCATCACCAGCCGAACGCAAACTTATGAGCCGGATATCTTTTCTAATCTTGGGATCGATTTTGCGAAAAAAGACGCTCTGCTCGTCAAGTCCACCAACCACTTTCACGCGGGTTTCGCGCCCATCGCGTCGGAGATCGTTTATATAGCGGCCCCCACCTCTTATCCCACCGATCCGGCAAAAACGCCCTACCGCAAGGCAAGCCTTGGGTTATGGCCAAGGGTTGCCGATCCGCTTGGGCTTGATTGAGAGGACGCGGCTTTAGACCTGATCAAGCGTCACGACGAAGAAACGACCATCCCTGTCACCGCCGTTTACGGCAAACCCGGCACCGGGCTCGAGCAGAAGGCTGTCGCGTGGTTGCAGATGTATAGTTTCTCCGGTCGATGAGACGCTGACAGGATCAGTGGCAAAAATTAACGTCACCGTTGACGCGGTTGACTGAACAGTGAGCCTGCCGTGATGTCTCTCGACGCGATGCGCATAGTGTCCTCGACGGGACATGACATTGAGATCGACGATGGGACCATCCGTCAAAACGGCGTCTACCGGGACATCCGCAGCGAAGGGCAGGGGGGCGCTCTCCGTGGTCAACGCTATAGGCGCATGCGCGTCTATACCGAGGCTCATACCGTTCCCCTCGAGGATGCAGAGCGTGCGGTCAATCCCCTGAAATATGGAAAAAGGCCCGTCTTGCGCAACGTTGGCCATGCTGATGCGCCAGTCGAAATCCGCCATCGAGGCGTTTGCGGGATGAACGATGATCTCGGTTGTTACGCCGCCACCATTTTTCCAGGGCATTGACGTGTAGGTGCTTTTTTGGAGGTGCCTCATCTTCTGCATTCCCTAGGCGTTCGGCTGGATAGGATGGCCTTACTTCCCGTCGCCGGCGATAAGTTCTTCAAGCCGCTTTTGCGCTGTGTGTAGATCGACCCTTTTTCCGGCGAGTTTCTCGATCGCCTCGACAACAAGATCACGCGCAACGTAGTCTGACTTGTGTCCGAGATTTTTCACAACGATCAGGATTGATCTGTCGATATCGCGTGCAAGCTGGCGAGAGTGAATCTCTGGTGAAACCACATTGTCAGTGTCGCCGGTTATGATGACGGTCGGCGCCTTGATTTTGGAGTAATTCGGCGCGGCGCTCCGCGCCCATCCATTCAACGCGGCAACTTCTTGCGCGTTATGGCGAAAAGCTTTCGGTCTCAATGCCGCCCATGCTCGGGTTGCCTCGATATAGTCTGGGGGACGCTTGTTAGGGGCAAAAACCCCGCGCGTCGCCTGGTCGAGTGCCAGGAAACCCGCGGGCGGCGCGACGAAGGTCGAAAAAAGCGGTCCGGTCACCGGGGCGCTTGCCGCCGTGTAATACCAGGCAATACCTCCCGGCCAAGGGTAAACCGCAGGAGAAAGAAACACCAGGCCCGACACCATCTCGGGGTGGCGAAGCGCGAATGCCGCAGTGATGGCGCCGCCAAAGGAGTGGCCGACGATGATGGCTTTGTGGATGCCGCGCTTCTTCATCAACTGAGCCACGGCGTCGGCCTGCCCATCCGGCAGGATATTGTCCCTGCCGCCAATGTCGGAGCCGCCATGGCCCGGCCTGTCTATGAATAGGAGCCTTGCGCGGCCGCGCAGTTTGTCCGCGAAGGAAAATAGCGGATCGTAAAGACTTGCACTTGCGCCATGCAGGAACACGATCGGCGGCAGGTCTGCCTCTTTCTGCGGTTCGATCAACAGGCTGTTCAGCTTGTATCCGCCGACATCAATCCTCACTGGAATGGCGTTTTGGGCTTCGGAGGCCGCAGCGACGGTGAAAGAAAAAGCGGGCAAAATGGCACCAATCAAAAAGGAAAGGCCAAATGAGATACGTCGTGGTGCCATGCTGTCGTCCGCACTCCCTCAAAGCTCGCCGCGTTATCGTGGCGCGAAAATGAACCGTTATGCCTGAGCGACAGTAACAACGAGAAAATCGACTCGGAAGTTTCAGACGGAGGAGCGGGTTGGATACCAGTCGTCCGGCTTGGTTTGCGGAAGGCGAAAGCCGCGCGGCGATGGACCGCGCGGCACAATAATCAGTTGCCGAGAATGCCGGGTAGGCGCAGGCCCTGCTCCTTGGCGCATTCCACCGCGATTTCGTAACCGGCATCGGCATGGCGCATGACGCCGGTTGCCGGGTCGTTCCACAGCACGCGCTCCAGCCGGCGTGCCGCATCATCGGTGCCATCGGCGCAGATGACCATGCCGGAATGCTGCGAGAAGCCCATGCCGACACCGCCGCCGTGGTGCAACGATACCCATGTAGCACCGGATGCGGTGTTGAGCAGAGCGTTGAGGAGCGGCCAGTCGGAAACGGCATCCGAGCCGTCCTTCATGGCTTCAGTTTCGCGGTTTGGCGAAGCGACGGAGCCCGAGTCGAGATGGTCGCGACCGATGACGATTGGTGCCTTCAGTTCGCCGTTCTTGACCATTTCGTTGAAGGCAAGCCCCAGACGATGGCGGTCACCAAGCCCGACCCAGCATATCCGCGCCGGCAGGCCCTGGAATGCGATGCGCTCACGCGCCATGTCCAGCCAGTTGTGCAGGTGCTTGTTATTAGGCAGCAGTTCCTTCACCTTGGCGTCGGTCTTGTAGATATCTTCCGGGTCACCAGAAAGGGCGGCCCAGCGGAACGGGCCGATGCCCCGGCAAAATAGCGGGCGGATATAGGCAGGCACGAAGCCCGGGAAGGCGAATGCATTCTCCAGCCCCTCATCCTTGGCGACCTGGCGAATATTGTTGCCGTAGTCAAGCGTTGGAACACCGGCGTTCCAGAAATCGACCATGGCCTGAACATGCACTTTCATCGACGCACGCGCCGCAGCGGCAACGGCCTTCGGATCGCTTTCCTGCTTGGCGCGCCATTCGGCAACGGTCCATCCGGCGGGAAGATAACCATGGACCGGGTCATGCGCCGAGGTCTGGTCGGTGACGATATCGGGGCGAACGCCACGACGGACGAGTTCCGGGAAGATTTCCGCAGCGTTGCCGATCAGGCCGACGGATTTCGCTTCGCCTGCCTTGGTCCATTGGTCGATCAGCGCCAGCGCCTCATCGAGTGTATGGGCCTTCGCATCGACGTAACGGGTGCGCAGGCGGAAATCGACGCGGGTTTCATCACATTCGACCGCGAGGCAGCAGGCGCCGGCCATGACGGCAGCCAGCGGCTGTGCGCCGCCCATGCCGCCGAGACCGCCGGTCAGGATCCATTTGCCCTTCAGGTTGCCGTCATAATGCTGGCGGCCGGCTTCCACGAAGGTTTCATAGGTGCCCTGCACGATACCTTGCGTACCGATGTAAATCCACGAACCGGCCGTCATCTGGCCGTACATGGCAAGGCCCTTCTTATCCAGCTCGTTGAAATGGTCCCAGTTCGCCCAATGCGGCACCAGGTTGGAGTTGGCGATCAGCACGCGCGGCGCATCCTTGTGGGTGCGGAACACGCCGACCGGCTTGCCGGACTGCACGATGAGGGTTTCATCCTCGTTCAGATCCTTCAGCGTCGCGACGATGCGGTCGAAATCGTCCCAGGTGCGGGCGGCGCGGCCTATGCCGCCATAAACGACAAGCTCATGCGGGCGCTCGGCGACGTCAGGATCGAGATTGTTCATCAGCATGCGCAGCGGCGCTTCCGTCATCCAGCTTTTGGCATTGAGTTCAGTGCCCTGCGGCGCGCGGACATCGCGAATGTTGTGGCGTGGATTGTTCATCTGCTTTCCCCTTATCATTTCGTGTCGAGCGCAAATTGTTCCATGCGCATGAGAATGGTCTTTAGATGGGCGCGAAGCCGTTCGGCTTTGCCCGTGTCATAGGCAAAAGGCGGGTGCTCGGTTTGAAGATGGGTGGACTGCGCCAGCTCCATCTGAATGGCATGCACGCCGGTCTCCGGATTTCCGTAATGGCGCGTCGTCCAGCCACCTTTGAAACGGCCGTTCAGAATGCTTTCATAACCCTGCGCCGCAGCGGTGACCTCGACGGCGATTTTCTCGATCGCCGGATCGCAGGTCTTGCCCATATCCGTACCGATGTTGAAATCCGGCAGCTTGCCTTCGAACAGGAAGGGAATATGCGAACGGATCGAATGGCAATCATACAGAATGGCGATGCCATGGATGGATTTGACCCGTTCGATTTCCGCCGCAAGGGCGGCGTGATAGGGCGCGTGGAAGTTTTCAAGGCGGTAGGCGATGTCGCCCTCTGTGGGCTCCTGCCCTTTAGTCCAGATCGACTTACCATCGAAATCAGTCTCCGGAATAAGGCCGGTCGTGTTTTGGCCAGGATAGAGGCTCACCCCCGCCGGGTCGCGGTTGGCGTCGATCACATAACGATGGAAGGTCGCCCGAACCGTCGTCGCATTCTCGATAAGACCGTCATAAAGCTCATGGATATGCCAGTCCGTATCGGCGAGGAGCCTGCCGTTATCGTTGAGACGATCCCAAATATCGGCTGGTACATCCGTGCCGGTGTGGGGCAGCCCGAGAATGATCGGCGAGGTGCCTTGATGAAGCGTGAAGGGGGGTAAAGCCGTTGCACGACCAGAGTTGGAGGAGGAGGATAAAACGTGCATCACCTCAAATCTCCAGTTTCGGCAGAATGCCGCCAGAAATCACCGAAACCAGCGCGCCTGACGCAATGAGCTCCGCTGCAGCCTTCAAATCCGGTGCCATATAGCGGTCCTCCTCCAGTGACGGGACTACGGCACGCAACGCGGCAATTGCCTTTTGCAATTCTGGGCTCGTTTTCAGCGGCCCGCGCAGTTCCACACCCTGCACGGCTGAAAGCGCTTCGATCCCGAGAATGGCAAAGAGATTGTCCGTCATCGGCAGCAACCGACGTGCACCGTGGCAGGCCATCGACACATGGTCTTCCTGATTCGCCGAAGTCGGTGTCGAATCGACCGAGGCCGGATGCGCCATCTGTTTGTTCTCGCTCATCAGCGCAGCGGATGTGACTTCGGCGATCATCAGGCCAGAATTCAGGCCCGGTTTTTTGGAAAGAAACGCCGGCAGGCCATAAGAAAGCGCCGGATCGACCAACAGCGCCACGCGACGCTGGGCGATCGCACCGATTTCACAAATGGCAAGCGCTGTCTGGTCGGCGGCAAAGGCGACCGGTTCGGCGTGGAAGTTGCCGCCGGAGACAACGGAATTGTCTGATAGCACCAGCGGATTATCGGTCACCGCATTGGCTTCGATCTCCAATGTGCGGGCCACCTGCCGCAGAAGATCGAGGCAGGCGCCGTCGACCTGAGGCTGGCAGCGGATGCAATAGGGGTCCTGCACCCGCTCGTCGCCTTCGATATGGCTGACGCGGATTTCCGAACCTTCCAGCAGATTGCGAAGCGCCGCGCCCGCATCGATCTGGCCCTTATGGCCACGCAGGCTGTGGATATCGGGATGGAAAGGAGCGGAAGACCCCATGGCGGCGTCGGTGGAAAGCGCGCCGGTAACAAGCGCCGCCTGTGCCGCGCGATGGGCGCGGAAAAGACCGGCGAGCGCCAGGGCCGTCGAGGTCTGCGTGCCGTTGATCAGCGCCAGGCCTTCCTTTGCGGCAAGCACAACCGGCGACAACCCGGCTTTAGTGAGCGCTTCTCCAGCGGGCAGAAGTACGCCCCCATAAAAAGCTTCACCTTCGCCCATCATCACGGCGGCCATATGGGCAAGCGGCGCGAGATCGCCGGATGCGCCGACCGATCCCTTTTCAGGAATGACGGGGATCACGCCCTTTTCCAGCATGCCCTCGATCAGCCGAACCAGTTCCAGCCGCACACCGGATGCGCCGCGGCCGAGAGAAACCAGCTTTAACGCCATGATCAGCCGCACGATATTTTCAGGAAGCGGTGCGCCAACCCCGCAGCAATGCGACAGGATGAGATTGCGCTGTAGCGTCGCGACATCCGCTGCGTCGATCTTGATGGAGGCAAGTTTCCCGAAACCGGTATTGATGCCGTAGACCGGCGCATTGCCGGCGGCGATTTCGGCAATGCGGGCCGCTGCCTTCTCAATGCCCGCATCGAAGGAGCGGTCGAGCTTTGCCGTGCCGTTTTCCCAGTAGATTGCGGCAAGCTCAGCAAGCGTTACGGCGCCCGGATGAAGCGTGATGGTTTTCATGGTCATGGGGAAACCTTCTGTCCCTTGAAAATACGGGCATGGAGCGGGTTGAAGCCGATGCGGTAGACAAGCTCGGCCGGGCGCTCGATATCCCAGATGGCAAAATCGGCGGATTTTCCGGCTTCAAGCGTGCCGGTTTCCGCAAGCAGTCCGAGCGCCTTTGCCGCATGACGTGTGGTTGCCGTCAGGCATTCTTCCACGGTCATGCGGAAAAGCGTGGCGCCCATATTCATGGTCAGGAGCAACGAGGTAAGCGGCGACGTGCCGGGGTTGCAGTCCGTTGCAAGCGCAATCTCGGCTCCGGCATCCCGCAGCGCCTGGACCGGCGGCAGCTGCTTTTCCCTGAGCGCATAAAAGGCGCCGGGCAGAAGCACGGCCACGGTTCCCGCTTTTGCCAGCGCCTTTGCACCAGCCTCGTCGAGATATTCCAGATGATCGGCCGAAAGCGCGTTGTAGGAGGCAGCGAGCTCTGCACCGCCGAGATTGGAAAGCTGCTCGGCATGTAGCTTGACAGGAAGCCCCCGCTGCGTTGCCGCGGCGAACACCCGGTCAATCTCCGCGACAGAAAAAGCGATGCCTTCGCAAAAACCGTCCACCGCATCCGCCAGCCCTTCCGCATGGGCCTTTTCCAACCCGGGCAGAACGACTTCGGTAATATAGTCTGTGTTGCGGTCCTTGTAGTCCGCGGGTGTCGCGTGTGCGGCGAGATAACTGGTGACGATTCGCACGGGCCGCAGCGTCTCGAGCCTGCGTGCAACGCGCAGCATCTTCAGTTCGGTTTCGATGTCGAGACCGTAACCGGATTTGATCTCTATGGTGGAAACACCTTCGGAAAGAAGCGTGTCGAGACGCGGCAGAGCCTGCGCCACCAAAACCTCTTCGGAAAGGGCGCGCGTGTCGCGCACCGAAGAAACGATGCCGCCGCCCGCTTTGGCGATCTCTTCATAGGTAGCGCCATTCAGCCGCATCTCGAATTCCATGGCGCGATTGCCGCCGAAGACGAGATGGGTGTGGCAGTCGATCAAGGCGGGTGTGATCCAGCGGCCGCCGCAATCGGTGGTCTCATCGGTTGTCGCGAGATCAGCGGGCAAATCGCTTTCTGCGCCCGCAAAGGCAATGCGGCCGTTACGCACGGCAATGGCGGCATTTTCGACAGCGCCAATGCCATCCATGGCAGGATTGAAAGTCGCCAGCCGGGCGTTGCGCCACAGGGCCGTGGCGTTTCCGGTCGCCATTCCATTTGCAGATTCGTTCCCTGGCATTTGCTTTTCGCCTTTCTTTTGTGAGCTAAATGTATATACATAATAACCGGCTTGGCAAGTCGCTATTTCGTGTTTGAAATGGCCTTGCCGGAAAGAACCAAAGGAGAGGGTGGCATGACGGCAATTCACGCGGGCGCAGCGCTTCTGGCGGGTGGATGGGCGACGGACGTTCGCGTCACCTGCAAGGACGGCGTTATTTCATCCGTCGAAACCGGCGTTTCTCCGCGGCCGCAGGACGAGCGTCACGCTGTCATCGTTCCGGCTATGCCCAATCTCCACAGCCACGCCTTTCAGCGCGCCATGGCCGGGCTTGCTGAAATCCGCGGTCCCGGTGACGATAGTTTCTGGAGCTGGCGCACCGTCATGTATAAATTTGCGCTCTCCATGACGCCAGATCATGTCGAGGCGGTCGCCGCTCAGCTTTATATGGAAATGCTGGAGGCTGGTTTCGGTCGAGTCGGTGAATTCCACTACCTGCATAATGACAGGGACGGCTCGCATTACGGCAATATCGCCGAAATGGCCGAGCGTATCGGGGCTGCCGCTTCGCAAACGGGCATCGGCCTCACCTTGCTGCCGGTCTTTTACGCCCATTCCGGTTTCGGCGGTCAGGCGCCGATCGACGGACAGAAACGCTTCATCCATTCGCTCGACAGTTACGGAAAGCTGATGCAGGGCGCGCAAGGCGTAGTGGATAGCTTACCGGGGGCCACCCTCGGTATCGCCCCCCACAGCCTGCGCGCCGTGACCGGCGCCGAGCTGGCATCCATCGAGCCGCTGGCAAAAGACGGACCGATCCATATTCATGTGGCGGAACAGACGAAGGAAGTGGACGATTCGCTCGCTTTTTCCGGTGCGCGGCCGGTGGAATGGCTGCTGGACAATGCGCCAGTCGATGGCCGCTGGTGCCTTATCCATGCGACGCACATGACGGAAACCGAAACGAGACACATGGCCAAGACCGGTGCGATTGCCGGCCTCTGCCCGATCACGGAGGCCAATCTCGGCGACGGCATCTTCCCGGCTCCGATCTTTCTTGCCGAAGGTGGGCATTACGGTGTCGGATCCGACTCCAACATTCTGATTTCAGTGCCGGAAGAGTTGCGAATGCTTGAATATTCGCAGCGCCTCTCGAATCGGGCACGCAATGTCATCGCCGATGCCGGCCATTCTACCGGAGAAAAACTCTTCCGACAGGCGCTTGAAGGCGGTGGCAGGGCTCTGGCGTCGCCAAATGGCTTGGAAAGCGGGAAAAGCGCTGACTTTGTGGCTCTTGATATTTCCGCCGTTCCTTATCTTCCAATATCCCAAATTCTCGATCAGTGGATGTTTGCGGGCGGTGTCGGCGTCGATTCCGTCTGGGTGCGTGGCAAGAAACAGGTGCAAGCCGGTCGGCATATCCACCACCGCGAAATATCGGCACGTTTCAACGAGGTCATGGCCGAACTCCTCGATAGCTGATATGGGCTCGAAGGAAACGGAAAAAAGCCAATGGGGAAAGGTACTGCGGACGTGACGAAAGCATCGGCCGGACAGACCCTTCACCAGCGTATCCTCAGCGATATAGAGGGCCGGATCGTCTCAGGAGAATGGCCGCCGGGCCACCGGCTGCCTTTCGAGGTAGACCTCGCTGATCAATATCACTGTTCGCGGATGACGGTGAATAAGGTCATGGGCCAGCTCGCCAAGGCCGGCTTGATCGAACGCCGCAAGAAGTCGGGTAGTTTCGTTCGTCAGCCGCAGATCCAATCTGCGGTCCTCCAAATTCATGATATCGGGGCGGAAGTCGAATCCCTGGGCCTCGAATATGGCTTCAAGATCGTGGCGCGCGATGGACGCAGTGCAAAAAGCGCGGATCGTGAGCGGCTGGATGTTTCCGTCGGAACACCGTTGCTTGACATTCTCTGCATCCATTTTGCCGGCGCGCGCGAATTCTGTGTCGAGCAGCGCCTCATCAGTCTGACGGCAGTGCCGGAAGCGGCTGAAACCGACTTTAATAAAATCGCGCCGGGGCCCTGGCTGCTCGGCCATGTTCCGTGGAGTACTGCCGAACATCGGATCAGCGCCGAGTCGCCGTCGAAGGAGATCGCGCGTCTGCTCGGCATCTCAGACAGGCAGGCCTGTCTTGTGGTCGAGCGTCGCACCTGGAGCAATTCCGGTGCCGTGACCTATGTGCGCTTCACCTATCCCGGCAATGCACATGCCCTGGTTGCCCGTTTCAGCCCGTCTTCTGACTGAAAACCCCTAAGGTCACCCGCGTCCTTTAATTGCGAAATGGAAACCCCATATAGGGGAAGGCCCGTCCTGCTTATCGTTTGCACGGCCAAAGGCGTTAAAATCGATTAATCTGTATGACTAATCTCAAATACCCTTTTAAATTCAATTTGTTGTATGATTTTGTAAGTTTTTCGAATTTGGTGTGTTGACTTGTTTGGTGAGGTTCTCTTATAAGTCCGCTCACTGAACGAGGGCGGCGGCGCTGCTGGCGACGAAGTC
>JAEXMK010000035.1 GCA_023444445.1 Pseudomonadota bacterium
GTGTAATCTTCTGAAGGGCGATGAGACATCCTTGTTTGGATTATAGGCGTTCGCGGAGGATTTCGTAAGGTGCCTTTCCATTGAAAGCGCCATGCGGCCTTGCAAGGTTGTAGAACCTCTCCCATTCGCTGAGCTTTTGAACGAGGTCGGTGTCGTCTGTATATGACAAAAGCTGGTAGAACTCTTGATCATCAGTGCGGTGTGACCGTTCGACTTTTCCATTTAGTTGGGGCGACGCTGGCTTGATATAGGCGTGCCGGATGCCCTGGTCTTCGACGTGCCAGTGGAATTTGGCCTGGAACTCGTGCCCATTATCGGTGCGCACTTCGCGAATGCGGAACGGGAATTTGGCGATTACGGTGTCGATGAAGTCTATGGCGTTGGCCTGGGTGTGGCGATCATAGACCTTCAAGGCCCGGATGCGGGTGGCATCGTCGATTGCCGTGTATTGGAAGCGCTTGACGACCTTGCCGTCAACGCCTTCAAATTTCAGGAATTTTACGTCGACCTATATCTGATGCCCCGGCACGCGCTGCTCGTATCTCTGGGTATGGATTTTCCTAACACGCGTACCGCCGGGAAGCCGACTAAGCCCGTTCCGCTTCAGAATTCTATAGATGCAGGCGTCAGAGATGGTGATGGCATGGTACCGGCTCATATACCAGGAAATGCGCATCGGGCCGAGATGATATCTGGTGCGCAGATGCAAGACTTTCTCGATGATTTCTGCAGGCTTCTGGTTAGCGGGATTTTTTGGTGCGGAGGATCGGTTCTCAAGCCCGGCCTCGCCATAGCGCTCGAAAGCCGATTTCCATCGATAGAAACTGGCTCTGCCAATACCGAAATAGCGGCAGGTTTGCGATACGTCACCGTGACGCTCGGCATGTTGAAGAACGCGCAGCTTATGTGAAACTTCCCGTCGGAATGTCATCATCGCGATTATCCTTGTGATCGAAAGTCAAAAACAAGGATGTCTCGAAGGTCCCTACTTTTCTACAGGCCGGTCGCTCCAAGGCGATCGGCCGTTTCGCTATTTTTAAACGAGTGGCCCCGCCTGAAGGGGTAATAGGTCCGAACCGTTTTTAAGGCGGAAGCTTAGGCCGCGAAGCGCCAATTGCGGTCATTGCACGAACGGCAAACCGAATAGAAGCGGTCATCCTGCCTTTCTTTAAAGCTGTGTGATCCATTCATGTCCGGGATACATCGCCTCCAGCCAACATCGCAGGTCGGCTTTTTCCTGAACGAGGAGCTTCGGCAACGCAGCCTGGAAGTCTGCAGCATCTTTAGGCCGAATGTGTTTTGCCTCAAACAAAAGGACGAGAGCACGAGCGAGATAAGGAATTCCCGATGGTGTTTTTCGAACGACAGTCGATCTAGGCAAACGGAACGACGGGGCGCGCTTATAAATCCAGATTTCCGGGGTGCCATGTTCGATCATCATGTCTAGTCGCCAGCAAGCGTTGGTCGTGTCGGCTCCCCACAATTGGTAGGTCTCTGGTCGAGGCCTCATTTCAGGTGCGAGGTAAGCAAAAATGCCGTTATGGACCTCAAACAAATCTAGCTCGGGTAACTGGGCGCGAAAAAGATCGATATCCTCGGAAAGTATGCAGAACTCCAGGTCCTCATGATCGCGGGTCTGGTAGCCTTGCCACAATTCACCAGGAAAAGGAAATGCCGGGCAATATGCCTGCTGAAGCCAATTGCAAAAAGACCTTCAGCTTCTGTCGCGGAAGGCGACGGAGCTTAAGGGCTCGCGAGCGCGAAAACTGCGCGATGCGTGGCAACAAAAAACTGGCCGTCCGGGGTAACCCAGCCACGAAACATTCCGTCAGTATTGTAAGGGGCGGCGATCGAACCATCGGCGGCGACAGCAACCAGTCCGGCACCGATGTTGTGAGGCTTGAGATCCTCCATAATAACCTTACTCGCAGCCTTCTTCAGGTTTTCGCCGAGATAGTTCATTCGGCTCGCGATCTCATGTCCGACTGCATAACGGATGAAAAACTCGCCTTTGCCTGTGCCGGAAACCGCGCAGACACCATCGCGCGCATAGGTTCCCGCTCCAACGATCGGCGTGTCTCCGATGCGGCCGACCGGCTTGTTGTTGTAGCCCCCGGTGGATGTTGCAGCAGCCAGATGGCCATCGCGGTCCAGCGCCACCGCCCCGACCGTACCGTGTTTTTCTGCCTCGCTCGCTTTGACCGCCGTCCCGGCTGCAGCATGCGCCTTCATTGCTGCCAGTGCCTTCACGCGGCGCTCGGTGGTGAAATAGTCGGGATCAACGATATCGAGGCCTTCGGCCTGTGCGAATGCGTCCGCGCTTGCGCCTCCAAGAAGAACAGCCTCGCCCTTTTCCATAACACGCCGCGCCGCCTTGATCGGATTGCGGATGCGTTTGGCGAGTGTTACGGCGCCCGCCTCCAATGTTCTTCCATCCATGATCGATGCATCGAGCTCATGCTCGCCATCGGTATTTAGCGCCGCCCCGTAACCGGCATTGAAATGCGGGCTGTTTTCCATAACGACAACGGCGGCCTGAACCGCGTCAAGCGCAGAACCGCCGGTATCCAGCACTGCCCAACCAGCCTGCAACGAGCGATGAAGGTCTGCACGGGCAGCCGCCCATTCCTCCTCACTCAGATCGAGCTTCGCCATAACCCCGCAGCCACCGTGAATGGCGAGTGCAATCCTGTTCATCATCTGTCCCTGTCTGCGACCTGCAAAATGCCCGGCCTTTAGTTCTCGTTTCCGGCTCCTATTTTGCCGGGCGGATGTTCATTGCGAGCGTGTCTTCATCCGAACGTGGTGTGATCGTGATCGCCTTTTTCATTCCCCAGGCAGAGATGATCGAGGCAATCGAGAGGTTGGGCCGATCCGTCGATACGAGCGCGTTGGCATCCTTGAGCAGCTGCTCACGCTTCTTGGCATCCATCTCTACGGCAGCGTCCTCGATCAGCTTGTCCATAGCGGGGTTGGAGTAACCGCGGATGTTGAAGGCGCCGAACTTCTTTGCCGGATCGTTGGTGTGGACGAGCGAGGACAGCGTGTAGTTCGCTTCACCCGTCAGCGTGCCCCAGCCTGACATGGTCAGCGAATAATCGCCGCGGGTGTTTGCAGGGAAATAGACCGCGCCCGGCTGTGCATTGGCTTCGACCTGAATGCCGATCGCGGTCAGCATTTGGGCAATCGTCGTGCCGGTATCCCTGTCACCGGGCAAGCGGTCGTTGGTGAAGCTGAACACGACTTTGAACCCGTCCGGATAACCGGCTTGGGCCAGCAGCTTCTTGGCCTTCTCAACATCCGACGCCGGCGCCTTCACATCCGGATTGTAACCGAAGATATTGGGCGTCACGAGCTGCGACTGCACCGTCCCCATGCCTTCCATGGCGATCTCGGTGATCGTTTCGCGATCGATGGCGAGATCGAAAGCCTCACGAACCTTCGGGTCGAGGAAGGGGTTTTTCGGCAGCGGCGAACCGTCCTTGGCCGTGACCTGCGGCGGCTTTTCGCGGAAGTCGAAGGCGATATTGAACAGGTAGACGCTATCCTGGCGAACGATGCTGAGCTTGCTATCGGTCTCTAGCGTCGGCACGTCCGACGCGGGAATGCGGGCGATCAGATCGACCTGCCCGGCCTTCAACTGTGCAACGCGGGCGGCATCATTCGGGATTTCCTTGCGGATGACCTTATCCCATGGCTCCTTGCCGCCCCAGTAGCCCTCGAAGCTTTCCAGCACGAGCTGTTCCTTCGGCGTCCATGAGACGAACTTGTAGGGACCGGTGCCGATCGCCGCCTTGCCCGAGTTGAAGCCTTCAGCCGCTTTTTCAGCGCTGTCGGAATAATCCTTGGCAGCGACATGCGACACGACGAAGAGACGAATGAAATCGTTCGGCAGGTTCGGCGCCGGGCCATCGGTCCTTACCCGGATCGTGTAGGGATCGACGATCTCGGTGCCGGCAACGCGGCGGACATAGATGGTGGTCGGGTTGGGACCGGCGACCTTCGGAATGCGCTCGATCGAGAACTTGACGTCTTCCGCGGTGAAATCGGAACCGTCATGGAATTTCACGCCCTGGCGCAGCTTGAATTCCCAGGTAGTGTCGTCGATCGCCGTCCAGGACGTGGCAAGGCCCGGTTCCAGTTCAAGATTGTTGCCCGACTTGATCAAAGAATCGTAGATATGCTTCATCGCTTCGGCATGAGTTCCGGCTGCGGTGAAGTCTGGATCGATGGACAACGGGCCTGCCCGCACGCCGATTGTCAGATCGGCCGCGATAGCTGCGCCGGAAACACCGCCGAGCAGCACTGCCGCCAGCGTAAGAGTGCGAAATGTCTTGGAAATAATCATTCTTCGTTCTCCTCTATACTTGTTATTGATGGCCAATTGGGGGAATCCACGACAATCTTGGCGAGCAGTTCCGACAGCATCAGCTGTTCGGCTGGCGTCAGCGCGGAGGTCATGACCTTTTCCCGCTCCACCATCGGCTGCATGGCCTGATCGACGATGCGTTTACCTTCGTCCGTGATGTAGAGGACGAAGCTTCTCAAGTCCGCCTGGTCGATCTCGCGGCGGATGATGTTCTTGTCGATCAGCTTCTGGATCGCCCGGCTGATCGTATTCTTGGGGAAGCCCGAGGAACTGCAGATGGCGCTTGCCGTCAGCCCGTCAGACAGGCCAAGCGAATAGAGCACGACGAATTCGGGACGTGGCAGCCCGTGCTCCTTCTCGATTCGGCGATAGATCGGCTCATTGAATTGCAGCGCCAGAAAATTGATGCGGAACGAAAGCCAGCAGGGATTTTGCCAGAGCTTGACGGAGACGATGTCTTCAACCCGTCGATTTCCGGCAGCCGCCAGCCCACCTTCCCGCAACAGATTATCCAGCGCCTTTTCGTCTGTTTCGCCCACGCTTCGACTTCCCGCTCAGTTTCAAATTAGTCCCATGTGGAACTTGACACCGCATTAATTGGCTGTCAATTTCTTTTTTTAGTACCGTATGGAACTTTGCACTCCCCTGAACAAAGGGATGCAAAGCACAAAATTTGTGCGCCTCGGCCGTTTTCCGCAACTTCTTTGCGCATATGGACCGAACCTAGGAATGGAGATTGTTGAAGTGAAGATCGCGGACATGAACTGGATGCAAGTGGAGGCGCGAGCTGCCGGTGACGATCGCTGCATCCTGCCTATCGGAAGCGTCGAGCAACATGCTTATCTGAGCCTCGCGACCGACACGATCCTGGCGGAAAAAGTCTCCGTCGACGCGGCCGAACCGCTGGGTGTTCCGGTCTTTCCGGCAATACCTTACGGTCTTGCCTCCTCCTTCGCGAGCTTCCCCGGCACGCTGACCCTGTCGCTTGCGACCTATATCGGCGTCATCCGCGATCTTCTCGACAGCATGTATCGTTCCGGCTTCCGCCGGATCCTCGTGGTCAACGGCCACGGCGGCAACACGCCGGCAACGACGGTGATTTCCGAATGGCTGAACGACCATCCGGACGCATCGGTGAAATTCCACGACTGGTGGCGCGCGCCGAAAACGATGGCGAAAGTCCTCGAAACCGATCCGGCCGCCTCGCACGCATCCTGGATGGAAAATTTCCCATGGACGCGCACCGACGATCCGCGCCAGCCATCGACACAGAAACCGCGGGTCGATTTTGCAGCGCTTGCGCGGGTCGATACCGCCCGCAAGCGCACGCTTCTCGGAGATGGCAACTATCACGGCCTCTACCAGCGCCTGGACGAGGACATGCTGGCGATCTGGGAAGTCGCGGTCGAAGAGACCCGCGAGCTTCTGGAAAACGACTGGCACTGAACGCCACCATCAACGGCGCGCGAATGCGCGCCGCATTTTGAACCCGCAGAAGACGGGAGAACGGGAACACATGTTGGGCTTCATCTTGCAAAGGCTCTGGCAGGCGGCAGTCGTCGTGCTGGCCATGTCGGCGCTGGTTTTCTGCGGCATTTATGCCGTCGGCAATCCGATCGACGTATTGATCTCGCCGGATGCGACACAGGACATCCGCGCCGCCGTTATCGCGCAGTACGGATTGGACCTGCCGCTCTGGCAGCAATATTTCGGCTTTCTCGGCCGCGTGTTTGAAGGCGATTTCGGCCGGTCCTTCGTTTATAACATGCCGGTCAGCGAACTGATCCTGTCGCGCCTGCCGGCGACGCTGGAACTGACGCTGGCCGCCGTCCTCTTCGCCAGCCTCGTCGGTATTCCGATCGGCATGTATGCCGGCTATCGGCCGCACAGCCCGGTCTCGCGTGCCATCATGGCGCTGTCCATTCTCGGCTTTTCCGTACCCACCTTCTGGTTCGGCCTGATGCTGATCATGCTGTTTGCCGTGCAATGCGGCTGCATGCCGGCCGGTGGCCGCGGCGACACTGTAAACCTGTTCGGCGTCGATTTCAGCTTCCTGACGGCAGACGGCCTGTCGCACATGATCCTGCCGGCGCTCAACCTCGCGCTTTTCAAGTTTTCGCTGATGATCCGTCTGGCACGCGCCGGCACGCGCGAACTGATGCTGAGCGACACGGTCAAATTTGCCCGTGCGGCCGGCATTTCAGAATTCACTATTCTCAGCCGCCATGTGCTGAGGCTGATTTCCATTCCGCTGGTCACCGTTTTCGGCCTCGAACTCGGTTCCACACTTGCCTTCGCGGTCGTCACGGAAACGATCTTTTCCTGGCCCGGCCTCGGCAAGCTCATCATCGACAGTATCACCTCGCTCGATCGACCCGTCATGGTCGCATACCTGATGCTGGTCGCCATGCTGTTCATCGTCATCAATCTCGTGGTCGACCTCACCTATGCGCTGCTCGACCCGCGCCTGCGGAAGGGAAGAGCCTGATGCGCGACACACCATTTTCCCGGTTCCTTGAAGAGTTCAGACGCAACAAGGTCGCGGCCGTCGCAGCCGTCATTGTCAGCCTGATCGTCTTCATCGCGCTCATCGCTCCGCTGATAACCCCTCAAGACCCTTACGACCTCGCCCATCTCCTGCTGCGTGATGCACGGAGGCCGCCGGGTTATGTCGGCACGGGCGGATACATCCATTGGCTCGGCACGGATTCGCAAGGGCGCGACCTCTTGTCGGCCATTATCTACGGGCTGCGCATCTCGCTGCAGATGGGCGTGATAGCCGGCGGTATCGCGCTCGTCATCGGCGCAGTGGTCGGCTGCGCTGCCGCCTATATCGGCGGACGCTTCGAAAGCCTCGTCATGCGTATTGTCGATCTTCAGCTTTCGTTTCCGGCGATCCTGCTCGCCTTCGTCATTGCCGCCATTCTCGGGCAAGGCCGTTATCAGCTTATTCTCGCGCTGATCTTCGCCCAATATGCCTATTTCGCCCGCACCGCGCACGGTGCCGCATCCGCCGAACGGCAAAAGGATTATGTCGAGGCCGCCCTCTCCGTTCCGCTGTCTCCGTTCAGGGTGGTGCTGCGCCACATCCTGCCAAACTCCCTGCCGCCGCTGATCGTGGTTGCGACGGTGCAGGTGGCCAGCGCCATTTCGCTGGAAGCGACCTTGTCCTTCCTTGGCGTCGGTCTGCCGCCCACCGAACCGTCGCTCGGCATGCTGATTGCCAACGGTTTTCAGTATCTGCTTTCCGGCCGTTACTGGATCTCGATCTATCCCGGCGTGGCGCTGATCCTGTTCATCGTTTCGCTCAATCTCGTTGGCGACCAGATCCGCGACCAGCTTAACCCGAGGCTTCGCCGATGACCGCAGAAACCACCGCACCGCTCCTCGAAGTTTCCAACCTTCGCACCTGGTTCCCAAGTGGAAGGGGCGAGGTCAAGGCCGTCGATGGCGTCTCCTTCTCATTGGCTCCCGGCGAAGTTCTCGGCCTCGTCGGTGAATCCGGCTCGGGAAAGTCTATCACCGGCTTTTCCATCATCGGCCTGATCGATGAACCAGGCCGGATCGTCGAGGGCTCGATCAAGCTTGAAGGCCGTGAACTGATCGGGCTTCAACCGCATGAATTGCGCAAGATCCGCGGCAAGACCATTTCCATGGTTTTCCAGGATCCGATGATGACGCTGAACCCGGTACTCAGCATCGGCACCCAGATCAAGCTCGCGCTCGAAGCCCATGAAAAGATCGGGGCGGCGGAAGCACGTGAAAGGGCCATCAAGGCGCTGGCGCAGGTTCGCATCACAGAGCCCGAGCGCAAGGTCGATTTTTTCCCACACCAGTTTTCCGGCGGCATGCGCCAGCGTGTGGCGATTGCGATCGCTCTTCTCCATCACCCCAAGCTCATCATCTGCGATGAACCCACGACCGCACTGGATGTCTCGATCCAGGCGGAAATCCTGACGGAGATGAAGGAGCTCGTCGCCGAACTCGGTACGGCGCTGATCTGGATCAGCCATGATCTGGCAACCGTCGCCTCGATTGCCGACCGGGTGGCCGTCATGCGTTTCGGCAAGATTGTCGAGATCGGGCCTGCGCTCGGCGTGCTGACCAGACCACAGCACGATTACACCAAGGCGTTGCTCGATGCCCTGCCCTCACGGGCAAAACCGGGTGAACTTCTGTTGCGCGGCAGTGGTATTGCGGATGCCACCCCGCCGTCCCGGAAGACCGCAACAGGCGAGTTGCCTCCACTCGGCAGCCCGTATCTGGTGATCGATACTGCAGTCAAACGCTTCGAAAAACCGGCCGGCTTGTTCAAGAACCTGGCGATCCGCTCCGGCCTCGCCCAGCCTCAGGCAGTCGTGCAGGCTGTGGATGGCGTGTCGATCACGCTGAAACGCGGCGAGGTGCTTGGCCTTGTTGGTGAATCCGGCTCCGGCAAGTCGACGCTCGGGCGCATGGCGGCAGGAATTACCGTGCCGACGTCCGGTACGATTCGTCTGGCTGGCAAGCCGGTGATGAGCGGTGGCCGCAGTCCGCGTAAGGTCACCACCCGCGTTCAGACCATCTTTCAGGACCCGTTCGCCTCTCTCAACAGCCGCATGCGTGTGGGCGACATCGTTGCGGAAGGCCCGCTGGCGCACAAGCTCGTCTCGCGTGCGGAAGCACCGGCCTATGTCGGGCAATGGCTGTCGGCGGTCGGGCTCGATCCGTCCTTCGCCAACCGTTTCCCGCACCAGTTTTCCGGCGGGCAGCGGCAGCGTATCGCGATCGCGCGGGCACTCGCCATGCAGCCGGATGTCGTCGTCTGCGACGAGCCGGTCGCCTCGCTCGATGTGTCCATCCAGGCCCAGATCATCAACCTGCTGATCCGCCTGCGCTCCGAACTCGACCTGTCGCTGATTTTCATCAGCCACGATCTCTCGGTCGTGCGTCATCTCTGCGATCGGGTAGCGATCATGTATCGCGGCCGCATCGTCGAAGAAGGCGGTGCGGCCGCCATCTACGACGACCCGCAACACGACTACACCAAGCGGCTGCTGGCAGCCGTCCCCGTTTTGCCGACAGCGGCATAATCATTATTGGAGGATCAGACATATGGAACCGTGGGAATGGGATGAGCAGATCTGGCGCGGCAAGGTCGAAAAGGTCCGCGCCGGCCGGTCGCTGAAGCCAAAAGCCTGGAAAGGCGGTGCCCGCTGCGCAGTGGCGCTTTCCTTCGACAGCGACCACGAGACGAACGAATTGCGCGACGGCGGCGAATCCATCGGCCGTATGTCGCAGGGCCAGTATGGCAATCGCAAGGGCGTGCCGCGTATTCTGGAAACGCTATCGACCGCCTCGGTGCCAGCGACCTTCTTCGTACCTGCCGTCACCGCCCTGCTCTATCCCGACGAACAGCGGCGCGTGATTGCCGAAGGCCACGAGATCGGCCTGCATGGCTGGATCCATGAGGTGAATACCAAGGTGCCGCCGGAAAAGGAGCGCGAACTGCATTTCCGCGCCGCCGATACATTGGAAAAGATCACCGGCATCCGCCCCGTCGGCATGCGCACGCCATCCTGGGATTTCTCCTCGGTCACTCTGGAGATCGAGCGCGCACTGGGTCTGATCTACGATTCCTCGCTGATGGCGGATGACGACCCTTACGAACTGATCGAGGAAGGCGAAGCGACAGGAATGGTCGAATTGCCGGTCGAATGGATCCGCGACGACGCAGTCTATTTCAACATGAACCGCTTCACCGCGCTCAGGCCTTACACCCCGCCAACCGCCGTTCTCGATATCTTCAAGCGTGAATTCGACCGCGCCTATCAGGAAAAGGGGCTTTTCCTGCTCACCATGCACCCGCATGTAACAGGCTATCGCTCCCGCATATTCATTCTCGAAGAGCTGATCCGGCATATCCAGGCGCATGACGATGTCTGGTTCGCCACCCATGCGGATATCGCCCGCTTCGTGAGGGAGGCATCCGGTGTCTGACGGACAAGCAAAAGTCGCCATCGTCACCGGGAGCGGTCGCGGCATCGGGCGGGCCTGCGCTCTCGATCTTGCCCGCCACGGCTTCGATATCGCCCCCGTCGATCTGATCGAGGACGACCTTGCCCGAACGGCTGCGGAAATTCGCGAACTCGGCCGAAAGGCGCTGACCTTCATCGCCGATGTCAGCGATCACGCCCGCGCCGCTGAAATCGCGGCCGAAGTCGATCGCCAATGGGGCCGTATCGACGTCCTCTTCAACAATGCCGGCCGCTCGATGTCGAAGGGGATCGAGGAAATTTCCGAGCAGGAATTCGACGATACGATCGCCATCAACCTCAAGGGTGCATTCAACTACATCCAGCCGACCGTGCCGGTCATGCGCCGCAACGGCGGCGGGCGTATCATCAACATGTCTTCGATGAATGCCCATACCGGCGGTGTCACCAGCGCCGTCAGCAAGTTCTCCTACACCGCGGCCAAGGCGGGGATTATCGGCATGACCAAGGCGCTGGCGAAGGAACTTGCACCGGAGATCGTCGTCAACGCCGTCTGCCCCGGTGTCATCAAGACCGAACGCTCGAACGCAATGATTGACGCCCGAGAGACGAGCCTCGCTGCCGGAATCTCTCTCGGACGCGTGGGAACCCCTCAGGATGTTGCAAGCGTCGTGACGTTCTTGGCCACTGCGGAGCCCAATTTCATCACCGGTCAGGACATCCAGATCGATGGCATGCAGTGGGTAAGGTAGGTCTAAAGGCATGCCGGGCGTAACACCGCCGAAGCAAAACCGGACCGTTTGTGATCTGCGAGTTAGACCTGTCTAGGGTCAGGACTTCGGTAACGGGGCCGTTCCAGTCAAGCAAAATGTAAGGGCCGCAGCAGCGCCGTCAGGCTGCCGATGCGGCAAATAATCCGACAAATTCCCTTTCGCCGATGCCTGGCTTGCTGTGCCCTTCGTTTGAGGTCACCCCGGGTTCATGCTTCGGTCCGTGGTCAGCGCGATGGCTGCCAACATGATGCTGGTCCAGTGCGGCAATTCCGATGTGCCCATCTCGTTGGCGTGCTCGACCGAGGCCGGCGACAGTCCTGACCAC
>JAEXMK010000057.1 GCA_023444445.1 Pseudomonadota bacterium
GGACAGCACGGCATGGGCAAGACCCGCACCGGCGCCAAGGGTTCGGACGTGGTGCTGAAGGTGCCTGTTGGTACCCAGATTTTCGAGGAAGATAACGAGACGCTGATCGTTGACCTTACCAAGGAAGGCCAGCGTTTTCGTCTTGCCGCCGGCGGCAACGGCGGCTTCGGCAATGCCTATTTCAAGTCGTCGACCAATCAGGCGCCGACGCACGCCAATCCCGGCCTTGCGGGCGAGGAAAAGACTGTCTGGCTGCGGCTGAAGCTGATTGCTGATGCGGGTCTCGTTGGCCTTCCGAATGCGGGTAAGTCCACTTTCCTTGCGACAGTTACCCGCGCGCGACCGAAGATTGCCAACTATCCTTTCACCACGCTGCATCCGAACCTCGGCGTGGCGACCATCGATGGCCGTGAATTCGTGCTGGCCGATATTCCTGGCCTGATCGAAGGCGCGCATGAGGGCGTCGGCATCGGTGACCGCTTCCTCGGCCACGTGGAGCGCACACGCGTTCTTCTGCATCTCGTCTCGGCGCAGGAAGAAAAGGTCGGAAAGGCCTATAAGACTGTTAAAGCAGAGCTGGATGCCTATGGCGGCGGGCTGACCGACAAGGCTGAAATCGTGGCTTTGTCGCAGATCGACGTGCTCGATGAAAAAGAGCTGAAAAAGAAGGCCAAGGAACTGGAGAAGGCCTGTGGCCGTCCGCCGCTTCTTCTGTCCGCTGCCGCGCATATCGGCATGACGGAAGCGCTGCGCGCCCTTCGTGATATCATTGTTTCGGCAAGCAATGGCGGCGATACCGCCCTTCCCGACCGGTCGATGCCGCATGAGAGCGAGGTCGAGGAAGAGGACGATCGCCTATGAGCGTCACGCGCAAGCCGCTTGCGAGCCACCATCGGATCGTCATCAAGATCGGATCGGCGCTGCTGGTGGACCGGAAGACTGGTCTTAAGAAAGAATGGCTGGATGCCATCTGCGAGGATATCGCGGCGCTGAAGAAAAATGGTGCGGATGTACAGGTCGTGTCTTCGGGTGCCATCGCGCTCGGCCGTACCGTGCTCGGCCTGCCCTCCGGCGCATTGAAGCTGGAGGAAAGCCAGGCGGCGGCGGCTGTCGGCCAGATTGCCCTGGCGCGGGCATGGTCGGAAAGCCTGTCGCGGCATGAGATTGTCGCGGGCCAGATTCTGCTGACGCTCTCCGATACCGAGGAGCGCCGCCGTTATCTCAATGCGCGCGCTACCATCAACCAGCTTCTGAAGATCGGTGCTATCCCGATCATCAATGAAAACGACACGGTTGCGACCACCGAAATCCGTTACGGCGACAATGATCGTCTGGCGGCGCGTGTCGCGACCATGACGGGTGCCGATCTTCTGGTATTGTTGTCTGATATTGACGGGCTTTACACCGCCCCACCGCATCTTGATCCGGAAGCCAAGTTCCTTGAAACAATAGCCGATATCACTCCCGAAATCGAAGCCATGGCAGGCGGCGCAGCTTCCGAGCTTTCGCGCGGCGGCATGCGCACCAAGATCGATGCGGGCAAGATCGCAACCGCTGCCGGTTGCGGCATGATCATCGCGTCAGGCAAGACGCTCAACCCGCTGAAGGCCATTGAAAACGGCGAGCGTTCCTCCTGGTTTGCGCCTTCGGGTACGCCGGTGACGGCGCGCAAGACCTGGATTGCCGGGCAATTGCAGCCCGCCGGTGAAATCCATGTGGATGCGGGTGCTGAGAAAGCGCTTTATGCTGGAAAAAGCCTGCTTCCCGCCGGCGTGCGGCAGGTGAAGGGTAATTTCGGGCGCGGCGATGCTGTCGCGATTATCGGTTCGGAAGGCCGTGAGGTCGCGCGCGGTCTTGCCGGTTACGATGCCGAAGAAGCGCGTCTTATCATTGGCCACAAGTCCAATGAGATTGAGGCAATTCTCGGTTATGTCGGACGTGCCGCGATGATCCATCGCGACGACCTCGTCATGACCGGGGCGGCCGTGAAAGTTAAAAGTGCAAAGAAGGATGAGGTCCATGCCTGAACAGGCCGTGAAGCAGAGCCAAGACATTGAAGCACTGATGTTGACCATCGGCGCTCAGGCGAAAGCTGCTTCACGACCGTTGTCCATCGCCGGTGCGGGCCAGAAGAACCGCGCGCTGCTTGCCATGGCTTCTGCCATCGAGGACTCGAAGGAAGCGATCCTCTCCGCCAACAGGAAAGATTTGGCTGCAGCGGATCAGGCAGGTCTTGCGCCCTCCTTCATCGACAGGCTGACACTCAACGATGCTCGGATTGCCGGCATCGCCGAAGGTATTCGCTCGGTCGCGGCGCTGCCCGATCCTATCGGCGAAGTGATCGCTGCCTGGGATCGCCCGAACGGGCTGAAAATCGAACGTGTACGCACGCCGCTTGGCGTTATCGGCGTGATCTACGAAAGCCGCCCGAACGTGACGGCGGATGCCGGCGCGCTATGTCTCAAGGCGGGTAATGCCGTGATCCTGCGCGGCGGCTCAGATTCTCAGCATTCATCGCGTGCTATCCATGCCTGCCTCGTGCAGGGCCTGAAGATTGCCGGCCTTCCCGAGCATGCCATCCAGCTGGTGCCGGTGACCGACCGTGCAGCAGTCGGCGCACTTCTCAGTGGCCTGAATGGCACGGTTGATGTCATCGTGCCGCGCGGCGGTAAAAGCCTGGTGGCCCGGGTGCAATCCGAAGCCCGCGTGCCGGTCTTCGCGCATCTGGAAGGCATCTGCCATATCTATGTCGACAAATCCGCTGATCTCGACATGGCGAAACGTATCGTCGTTAACGCCAAGATGCGCCGCACCGGAATTTGCGGGGCGGCTGAGACATTGCTGGTGGATGCCGCCACCGTTTCCACCCATCTCGCACCGCTGGTCAAAGCCTTGATTGAAGTCGGTTGCGAAGTGCGCGGTTCGCAAGCCGTCCGCGATGTGGTGGCAGGTCTCGCGCCGGCGACGGAAGAGGACTGGCGCACCGAATATCTGGATGCGATCATTTCGGTTGCCGTGGTGGATGGCATTTCCGGGGCAATCGATCATATCGGCACCTATTCGTCCAACCACACGGAGGCGGTGATCGCTGAGGACCCATCCGTGGTCGAGCGGTTCTTCAACGAGCTCGATTCGGCCATTCTCTTGCACAATGCATCGACGCAATTTGCCGATGGCGGTGAATTCGGCATGGGCGCGGAAATCGGCATCGCCACCGGCAAGATGCATGCGCGGGGCCCCGTTGGCGTCGAGCAGCTCACTTCGTTCAAATACCGTGTGCATGGCACCGGCCAGACACGGACCTGATATTTGCCGGCTGATCAGCGCCTCGACAGACGTTATCTCACCATGCCGCATGTGGAGCGCGGCATGGTTGTCGGGCTTTTCGGCGGTTCCTTCAATCCGCCGCATGCCGGTCACGCGCTTGTTGCAGAGATTGCGCTGCGCAGGCTGGGCCTCGATCAGCTCTGGTGGATGGTGACACCGGGCAATCCGCTGAAAAGCCGCGCCGAACTGGCATCCCTCGAAGACCGTATTGCCGCCTGCGAAAAGCTTGTTCACGACCCTCGCATCAAGGTCACGGCTTTCGAAAAATCGCTGGGCATGAGCTATACCGCCAACACGCTCGCCAAAGTGAAGGCGAAAAATCCGCACGTGCGCTTCATCTGGGTCATGGGTGCCGATAATCTCAAGAGTTTCCACCACTGGCAGAAATGGCGCACGATTGCCGAGACTTTCCCGATTGCGGTGATCGACAGGCCGGGCTCGACGCTCTCTTATCTTTCCTCGACCATGGCCCAGGCCTTCAGCCAGGCGCGGATCGATGAGGACGATGCCGGGGTCCTGTGGAAAAAACGCGCGCCTGCCTGGGTTTTCATTCATGGACCGCGTTCCACGCTCAGCTCTACGGCGCTGCGTAACGGCCGAAAATGACACGCTCGATCACAAATGATGTATGGGCCAACCGTCCAGGGCTCCATATCTTGAAAAGTTAATACTTTGATGCCACCTTCACTGTGTGACGCAGAGAATCGCGTCGCGCAGTATCTGTTTTGTCATTCTCTGAAAGGAAAACCTCTGACAACAGTACACGCCAAGGGAAGAGCATTTGTTGCTATCCCGAAGGGTCAGGACAGTGGCGCCGATGCCGCCGGCCATGCCCTCGAAACCGTCCTCGCGAGCCTCGAGGACTCCAAGGCTGAAGATATCGTCTCTCTCGACATTGCCGGAAAATCGGCGCTTGCGGACTACATGGTTGTGGTCTCCGGGCGGTCGAACAGGCATGTCTCGGCGATTTGCGAACATCTTCTCAAAGACATGAAGGATGAAGGGTTCGGAAACGCCCGCATCGAAGGCCTTGAGGCCGGAGATTGGGTGGTTATCGATGCCGGCGATATCATCGTCCATGTATTCCGTCCGGAAATCCGCGTCTTCTACAACATTGAAAAAATGTGGGCGACGCCAGAAATGCCGGAAGAAACGCTACACTGATACGGTGAGCCTTTGAGCGAGTGCATCATGTTTGCCGAAGATCACGACTGACTTCGGAAACGGAGCCTCTGGCCGGAAATCAGACCGGCTGCATAGGAATCCGCAGGCTATGCTGCTAAAGCCGGGCCCTGTTGAGTCACGACGAATGCAGGTTTGCGATGCGGATTTCAATTTTTGCGGTGGGACGGCTGAAATCCGGCCCTGAGAAGGATCTTGCGGCCCGTTATATCGAGCGTCTGGCCAAGACCGGCCCGGCGATCGGGCTGGAGTTTTCGCGGGTGATCGAAGTTGCGGAAAGCCGGGCCTCCAATGCGGACACCCGCAAGCGCGAAGAAGCGGCGATGCTGGAGAAACATCTGGTTGACGGCGCAGCCCTCGTCTTGCTCGATGAGCGCGGACAAGCCTTGGACAGTCCCGCCTTTGCTTCGTTTTTTGGTGATTTGCGCGATAGCGGCAAGCGTGACCTCGTGATCGCCATAGGCGGGGCAGACGGGCTTGATCCCGCGCTCTACGACAAGGCGACGGCCGTTCTCAATCTTGGCAAGCTGACATGGCCGCATCAGATCGTCCGTATCCTGATTGCCGAACAGCTTTACCGCGCCGTCACAATCCTCTCCGGCCATCCCTATCATCGCGTTTGAGCGCGTCTCTATCCGGGGAATTGTCTCAATTTCAACATGAAGCTCCGCGACACCGCTGCTAGCGATAGACTTTGGCGGCAGCCTTTCTCAGGCCCCTTGGAAGATCGCGGTAAAATCCCTAATATGGGCGCTCCTGCTTCGGCATCAAAGAAAGCTCACATGGACACCACGCCTCAACGAAAACGGCACGCTGCCCTTGTGGGCGCGGTTATTGCTGTTTTCGTCATGGGAAGTGGTCCGGCCTATTCTCGCGATGATGCGGGTGCTGCTCCCGCGGCAAGCGAAGATTCGTCGCCGGAGGCGCTGCAGACGCTGGAGAAGCGCCGCGACCAGAACCGGCAGGATCTGGAGGAGTTGGTCGACAGCATCGGTCTTTCGGAAGACAAGACAAGAAAGCTCGAAGAAAGCATCGCCTCCCTCAATCAGGACAGCGCGCGTATCCGTGACGAGTTGATCGCATCGGCTGCCCGGCGCAAGGCGCTGGAAGCCAAGATCAGTGACGGGGAGGATCGTCTGGCCAAGCTTTCGGTGCGCGAGGATGGCGTCAAGGCGTCATTGCGGGACAGACGCGGCGTGCTGGCAGAGGTTCTGGCCGCATTGCAGCGCATGGGTCGAAACCCTCCCCCTGCCCTACTTGTTTCGCCGGAAGATGCGCTTGCTTCCGTGCGCAGCGCCATTCTTCTCGGCGCCGTCGTGCCCGGCATTCGCGGGGAAACCGACAAGCTGGTCGCTGCTCTCAAAGAATTGACCGATGTCAGGCAGGCAATCGCTCGCGAAAAGGACGATCTTACGGGTATGATGACGGCAAGTCTGGAAGAGGAAAAACGCCTCGACCTGCTGATTGCCGAAAACGACCGCAGGAATACGCAGACGGCGGCGGAACTGGAGGCAGAACGCAAGCGATCTGAAGAGCTTGCGGGTAAGGCGACGAGCCTTGAAGGGCTGGTCAGCTCGCTCGAAGGTGAGATTACCTCGGTGCGTGAGGCGATGGAAAAGGCGCGGGCGGAAGAGCAGCGCCTCGCCCGTCTTTCCGAAGTGGAACGGGAGAAGGAGCGTGCCGCGGCCGAGGCCGGAATGCCCGATAAAAACCGCATTGCGCCCGCATATCCCTTTGCGAGTTTGAAGGGAAAGCTGGAGCTGCCGGTTGCGGGCGAAGTGCTGCGGCGTTTCGGTGATGCCGATGGTACGGGCCACTTTTCCAAGGGAATTGTTGTGGCGAGTGGACCGGAAGCCATCGTGACGGCACCTGCGGATGGCTTCGTGGTATTTGCCGGAGATTTTCGCAGTTACGGCCGGATGATCATTCTCAATACGGGTAATGGATATCATGTGGTGATGACGGGCATGGACAATGTGAGGACACGACAGGGCATGTTCGTGTTCTCCGGAGAGCCCATCGCCTCCATGGGTGCAAAAAGAGTAGCGAGTGCAGCAGCATTGGCGCTGGAAACCGACCGGCCAACGCTCTACATTGAGTTCAGGAAAGATGGTGTGCCGGTTGATTCCCAACCGTGGTGGACCGCAAAAAATACCGGAAGGGCGCACAATGATTCGTAAGGTTTCGCTTCTCCTTATCGGTGGGCTTATGGGCGCCACGGCGATGAGTGTGATTTATTCGGCGAGCATGCCGGCACAGGCAGCCGGGCCTTCGACCTATAAGGAACTGTCGATTTTTGGCGACGTGTTCGAACGCGTGCGCGCACAATATGTGACGCCGCCCGACGACGAGAAGCTGGTTGAAAATGCCATCAACGGCATGCTCAGCTCGCTCGATCCGCATTCGAGCTTCATGAACGCCAAGGATGCCAACGACATGCGCACCCAGACCAAGGGTGAGTTTGGCGGTCTCGGGATCGAAGTGACCATGGAAAATGAGCTGGTCAAGGTCATCTCGCCGATGGACGACACCCCGGCTTCGCGTGCAGGCATTCTCGCCGGTGATTATATTTCGGAAATCGACGGTACGCCGGTTCGTGGTTTGAAGTTGGAGCAGGCCGTCGAAAAGATGCGCGGCGCCGTCAAGACGCCGATCAAGCTGACGGTTATCCGCAAGGGTGCCGACAAGCCGCTTGAGATCACGGTTGTTCGCGACGTGATTGCCGTGCGGGCCGTCAAGTCTCGCGTCGAGGGTGACAATGTCGGTTATCTGCGCGTCATCTCCTTCACCGAGAAGACCTACGATGATCTCGAAAAGGCGATCAAGAAGATCAAGGCGGACGTGCCGGCCGACAAGCTGAAGGGCTATGTTCTCGACCTGCGCCTCAACCCGGGTGGTCTGCTCGATCAGGCGATCAATGTATCCGACGCTTTCCTTGAGCGCGGTGAAGTCGTTTCGACCCGTGGCCGCAATCCCGATGAGACCCGTCGCTTCAATGCGACGGCCGGTGATCTGACCGATGGCAAACCTGTCATCGTGCTGGTCAACGGTGGTTCGGCCTCGGCTTCTGAAATCGTCGCGGGCGCGTTGCAGGATCTGCGTCGTGCGACCGTGGTCGGCACGCGCTCCTTCGGTAAGGGTTCGGTCCAGACGATCATCCCGCTCGGTGAAGCGGGCGCGCTGCGCCTGACCACGGCGCTTTATTATACGCCGTCCGGCAAGTCGATACAGGGTACGGGCATCGAGCCGGATATCAAGGTCGAGCAGCCGTTGCCGCCGGAATTGCAGGGCCGTGTGACTTCGGAAGGTGAATCCAGCCTGTCCGGTCACATCAAGGGCCAGAGCGAGACTGACGAAGGTTCAGGTTCTTCCGCTTACGTCCCGCCGGAAGCAAAGGACGACATCCAGCTCAACTATGCGCTGGACCTGCTGCGCGGCGTCAAGACGGATCCGTCTTTCCCGCCAAACCCGGACAAGGCTGTGGTCAACAAGCAGTAAGATGATGCGCCGGTCCACCGGCGCGCCGTCTCCATTGCCCAACCATTTGGACGGATCATTTATTGTCCTCGGACCTGCGAAAACCGCTTCTGGGTCGTCAGAAAAAAAGCGTCGGTATCAACCGGCGCTTTTCCGTCATTATGCTTCTGTCGGTGCTTGCCGTTCTCTCGATTGGTGGCCTGTCTGTCTATACGGCGCTGTCACCTGGTAATCTTAAGAAGACGGCGGGGCCGGATGCACAGCCGCAGCTTTCCGAGAAGACGCCTGAAAAGGCTTCAACCGGAGCGCCTGCCTTGAATGACACCGCCGGATTGCAGCCGCAAAGCGGCCGTTCCGGGGCGAATATCAATCGGGCGACCATGCCTGATGGTAATGTCGTATCGGTTTATTCTCCCCGGCCCCGTGACAGTGACGGCCCGGTGCTGATGAGCGGCCAGACTTACGGTCAGGATCCGCGCATGGCAACGCGACCCAATGAGGAGCTGCTGGAGGAAACTGCCTTCGGCCAGTTGCCCATCGTCGGCACGGATGGCCTGCGGCCGATGGAGCAGTACGCCCGGCCATGGTCCGGTGCACGAGGCACCCGTGTGGCTATTGTGGTCGGCGGTCTCGGCCTCAGCCAGACGGGTTCGCAAAAGGCGATCCGGGAGCTGCCGCCAGAGGTGACGCTTGGTTTTGCCGCCAGCGGCAACAGCCTGCAGCGCTGGATGCAGGACGCGCGCCGTGAGGGGCATGAGATCCTTTTGCAGATACCGCTGGAACCCTTCGGTTATCCGGGCACCAATCCCGGTCCTGACACGCTGCTGGCGGGCGACCCTGCCAAGGTCAATATCGACCGGCTGCATCGCTCCATGGCGAAAATCACCAATTATACCGGCATCATGAATTATCTAGGCGGGCGTTTTCTGGCCGAGCAGTCCGCGCTGGAGCCGGTCATGCGCGATATCGGCAAACGTGGACTGCTGTTTCTGGATGATGGCTCATCGGCGCAGTCGCTGAGCGGCGGGATCGCGAAAGCCATTTCCGCGCCGCAGGGTTTTGCGGATATTCTGCTCGACGGAGAAGTCACAGAAGCTTCCATTCTGCGCAAGCTGGACGAGCTGGAGCGGATCGCGCGCCGTAACGGCCAGGCGATCGGCGTAGCGTCGGCATTTGATGAAAGCATTGCGGCTATCTCGAAATGGTCACGCGAGGCTGGTGGCCGCGGCATTGAAATTGTCGGTGTATCCGCGCTTGTTTCCGGGCAGGCGGGGCAGTAAACCTTGCCTGCGACCATTTCCGGCGCTCAAGACAGTGCGGGTTTCCCATGACAATCAAAGCAGAAGATTTGCCTTACCGTCCCTGTGCGGGAATAATGGTTCTGAACGCTGAGGGCCTCGTCTGGGCCGGCCGACGGATCAAGGAAGGCAACTCCGAATATGATGGCTCACCGCAATTGTGGCAAATGCCGCAGGGCGGCATCGATGATGGCGAAAGGCCTTTGACGGCTGCCATTCGTGAACTCTACGAAGAGACGGGCATGAAGACGGTGACCCTGCTTGCGGAAGCAAGCGACTGGATTCACTATGACCTGCCGCCCGAACTGATCGGTATCGGCCTCAAGGGGAAATATCGTGGCCAAGCGCAGCGCTGGTTCGCGTTCCGCTTCGAGGGTGACGAAAGCGAAATCCAGATCGATCCGCCGCCCACCGGGCATTCGGCCGAATTTGACGCCTGGGACTGGAAGCCAATGGGAAGCCTTCCCGAACTGATCGTGCCCTTCAAGCGTGCGGTCTATGAAAAGGTCGTGGCGGAGTTTCAGCACCTTTCCGGTAAATAAAAAAGGCGGCCAAGGCCGCCTTTTCCGTTCTGTTACAAGTGCTTATTCCGCTTCGTTGGCGGAATCAGCGTTAAGCTGACCGTATTTTTCTTCGCCAATCTTGGCGAGCAGCTCAAGCTGAGTCTCGAGGAAGTCGATATGGCCTTCTTCATCGATCAGCAGCGCTTCAAACAGCTTCATGGAGACGTAGTCTCCGGCTTCATGACAGATGTCACGGGACTGCTTGTAAGACGCGCGGGCATCGTATTCGCCTGCCAGATCAGCTTCCAGAACTTCCTTGACGTTCTGGCCGATCCGGAGCGGCGCAACGGTCTGAAGGTTCGGATGGCCTTCGAGGAAGATGATGCGGTCGATCAGCTTATCGGCGTGCTGCATCTCTTCGATGGACTCAGCGCGTTCCTTCTTTGCGAGTTTGGTGTAACCCCAGTCGTTCAGAAGACGATAGTGAAGCCAATATTGATTTACTGCACCGAGTTCGAGAAACAGTGCCTCGTTAAGCCGCTCGATGACTCTTTTGTCGCCTTTCAATGTCCGCTCTCCTATTCTCTTCATGGAATCGCTTTAGGCGGGACATAAAATCAAAAACATCGGCCTCCGTCGAGTGGCGACGGGCGTGATATTCTTCTGTGGTTTTGATGATCAGGTCGACGACGGAGGGAAAACAGCCACAGCAGCGACCACGTTTTTCCATGGCATGATACACTTTTGCGGGAACGATAAGCTGCCAACAGTCCTCATCGAGGAGCTCGTTGATGACGTCCTTGATCTCATGATCAGTGATGTAATTGCAGCTGCAAACCAGCATGATAAACTGCCTGTATGACGCAACACGTTGTTTTCGTTCTTAAACCAAAACAGGACACTGGCTGTCAAGAAAAACATCTGAAGCGACTAGCAGTGAGTCTTTTAGACCTTTTCTAAACTTTACCGAAAATATCGTATTTTCAATTGTTTAGCTATTCGAAATGATATGAAATCGATGATTTGTTTATAAGAAAATAATTAAATAAACCCGTTGTTATCACGGGATTGTGATCGATGTAAGTCGATCGCTGTAAGCGAGCGGTGGCTCTTTAGGCGAAATATTGCCCGCCATTGGCGGTCACGGTGGAACCGGTGATAAATCCCGCTTCGTCCGACACCAGAAACAGGACGCAGCGGGCGATTTCTTCCGGTTCGCCTAGCCGCCCGACGGGAATTTGTGGCACGATCCGTTCCGCAAGAACCTTTTCCGGTATCGCCCGCACCATTTCCGTGCCGATATAGCCTGGGCAGATGGCGTTGACGGTGATGTTGCGGCTGGCGCCTTCCTGGGCAAGCGCCTTGGTGAAGCCGATATCGCCTGCTTTCGAGGCGGAATAATTGACCTGTCCCGCCTGGCCCTTCTGGCCGTTGATGGAAGAGATGTTGACGATGCGTCCGAAGCCGCGTTCACGCATGCCTGGCCAGACGGGGTGCGTCATGTTGAAGACGCCGGTGAGGTTGGTGTCGATCACCTCTCGCCATTGCTGCGGCGACATCTTGTGAAACATGGCGTCGCGGGTGATGCCGGCGTTGTTGACGAGGACTTCTACAGGGCCGAAAGTCTCCTCCACCTTCGCTATGCCGTTGACGCAGGCGTCGTAATCGCGAACGTCCCATTGAAACGCGGGGATACCGGTTTCTTTCTGGAATGCTTCCGCCCTGTCGGTCGTAAAGGCATAGTTGACGGCCACGCGGTAGCCGGCTGCCTGCAGGGCGCGGGCGATTGCGGCGCCTATGCCGCTCGTCCCGCCGGAAATCAAAGCAACCCGGCTCATATTGGCCTCCATGACCTGTCAACGAAGCTCCTCGATCTACAAGCGCTTCCAACTATTGCAGAACTCTTTCGTCGTGCTCAACGGCCATAGAAATACGGCCAATGGGAGGCCGCTTCTACCCTAATGTCTACCGAACCGGAATTGCTTTTTGGTAAGCTCTGCGAGGGTTTTCAGAGGGCCTCGATGCACATGGCGACACCCATGCCACCGCCGATGCAGAGCGTTGCGAGGCCCTTTGATACGTTGCGGCGACGCATCTCGAAAATCAGCGTGTTCAGAATGCGCGCACCGGAAGCCCCGATGGGATGGCCGATGGCAATCGCCCCGCCGTTGACGTTGACTATATCGGGATTAAGCCCCAGTTCGCGCACAACGGCACAGGATTGGGCGGCAAAGGCCTCGTTGGCCTCGACAAGGCCGATATCGCTTATCGACCAGCCGGCCTTGGCCAGTGCCTTGCGGGAGGCGGGGATGGGGCCGGTGCCCATGATCTGGGGATCAACACCAGCCGTTGCCCAGGAGGCGATACGCGCCAGCGGCTTGATACCGCGCTTTGCCGCTTCGTGCTCAGACATCAAAAGTGTGGCCGCGGCGCCATCATTCAGGCCAGAGGCGTTACCGGCCGTGACCGTTCCTTCCTTGTCGAAGGCGGGGCGCAGCTTGGCCATGGTTTCGAGCGAAGCGCCATGACGAATATGTTCGTCTGCGTCGATGACGATATCGGCCTTGCGGCCTTTGACCGTGAAGGCGACGATTTCGTCAGTGAAACGGCCGGCGCTCTGGGCGGCCTCCGCCTTGTTTTGCGATGCGACTGCGAACTGGTCCTGCTCATCGCGGGAAAGCTGCCATTGGCGCGCGATGTTTTCGGCGGTGATGCCCATGTGATAACCGTAAAAGGCGTCGGTCAGGCCATCTTTCAGCATGGTGTCGATCATCTTGAAGTCGCCCATCTTCACGCCGCCGCGCAAGTGCGCGCAATGGGGCGCCATGGACATGGATTCCTGGCCGCCGGCGATCACGATGTCCGCATCACCCGTCACGATCTGCTGCATGCCGAGGGCTACGGCGCGCAGGCCCGAACCGCAGAGCTGGTTGAGGCCAAAGGCGGTCGCCTCCTGGGGAATGCCAGCTTTCATCGCTGCCTGGCGCGCGGGATTCTGCCCCTCGCCTGCCGTCAGGACCTGACCGAGAATGACCTCATCCACTTCATTGGCCGCAATGCCGGCGCGCTCCAGCACCGCACTGATGACGGTGGCACCGAGTTCATGGGCCGGCGTATTGGCGAAGTGGCCGTTAAAAGAGCCGACGGCGGTGCGCGCGGCGCTGGCAATCACGATTGAAGGCAGGGTCATCTCTATTCTCCTCACATGCGGGCGGAGACTGGCAAAGCTTTCAATACAAGTCAAATGCCGAAAGTTGCTTTAAAAGA
>JAEXMK010000177.1 GCA_023444445.1 Pseudomonadota bacterium
CGGAAAGAGATGCGACAGACATTTCCTGAACCTTGTTTTCCATGAGATTTCCTCCGCGATACTGCCTGGACCGGCGTGGCGGGTCCTTTCTGCTCCCCGCCGGGGAGAAGGTGGCCCGACGGGGCGCATGAGGGGGCAACCTCGCGATCTATCGCTGACGTCGCCCCCTCATCCCGCTGCCGCGACCTTCTCCCCGGCGGGGAGAAGAAACAAGCGGTACCCGCCTGATCCATAGGCGATTGTTCCGCCTTGTAGCGCAATGGTGCTCAAGGCCTTGTCTTCGGAGGAAATTCCATGGAAAACAAGGTTCAGGAAGTTACTCCCGCTTCTGTTTCCGGTTGTACGGAAATGGGCGAGGGCGCTATTGTCCCGCACATGAAGATTCTTGTCATTGAAGACGACCTCGAGGCTGCGGCCTATATGACCAAGGCGTTCCGCGAAGCCGGGATTGTCGCCGATCACGCCAGCGATGGCGAGAGCGGTTTGTTCATGGGCTGCGAGAATGCCTACGACGTGATGGTGATCGACCGCATGCTGCCGCGCCGCGACGGGCTCTCCGTCATCAGTGAGCTGCGCCACCGCGGCATCGAAACGCCGGTGCTGATCCTTTCCGCGCTGGGCCAGGTGGATGACCGCGTGACCGGCCTGCGCGCCGGCGGTGATGATTATCTGCCAAAACCCTATGCCTTTTCCGAACTGCTCGCCCGCATCGAGGTGCTTGGTCGCCGCAAAGGCAAACCTGAGCAGGACATGATCTACCGCGTCGGTGATCTGGAACTTGACCGCCTGTCGCATGATGTCCGCCGTGGCGGCAAGGAAATCCTGTTACAGCCGCGCGAATTCCGCCTGCTGGAGTATCTGATGAAGAACGCCGGCCAGGTGGTGACCCGCACCATGCTTCTGGAAAACGTCTGGGATTATCATTTCGACCCGCAGACAAATGTCATCGACGTCCATGTTTCCCGTCTTCGTTCGAAAATCGAGAAGGATTTCGAGAAGCCGCTCTTGAAGACCATTCGCGGCGCCGGTTACATGATGAAGGACGAGGGCTGATTGCCGAAAATGGCCCGCCTCAGACTATTGTTCAGATCGACGGCGGTGCGCCTTTCGGCGCTCTATATCCTGCTATTCGCCCTCTGCGCCGCCTTCCTCGTCTTTTATGTCACGGCGCTCTCCGAACGGCTGCTGAACCAGCAGACGCGGGATGCCGTCCTGCAGGAAGTCTCGGATGTGCAGCGCGTCTATAATCGCGGTGGCATCAATCCGCTGCTGCGGATGATGGAGCGCCGCGCCCGCCAACCGGGTGCGAGCCTGTACATCATCGCCGGCCCGAATGGCGAAATCCTCGCCGGAAACGTCGCCTCTGTAGAGCCCGGCGTCTTCGACAAGGAGGGCTGGACCGGTTTTCCTTTCCGTTACGAGCGATATTCCGAAAGCGGCGACAGCGTGCAGCATCTCGCCACCGCCAATGTTTTCGTGCTGGACAATGGCCTGCGTATCCTGATCGGCCGCGATCTTGGCGAGCCCACGAAGTTCCGGGCGCTCGTGCGCAATGCGCTGATGGTGGCGCTTGCGATCATGAGTGGTGGCGCTTTGCTCATCTGGTTCGGCATCGGCCGCAATGCGCTCAAACGCATCGACCGCATGTCGGCCGCAACCAAGAGGATCATAGCCGGCGACCTTTCTCAGCGCCTGCCGCAGGGCCGCTCCGGCGATGAATTCGACAGGCTGTCCGGCTCGCTCAACGCCATGCTCGGCCGCATCGAAAAGCTGAACGAGGGCCTGCGGCAGGTGTCCGACAATATCGCCCATGACCTGAAGACGCCGCTGACGCGGCTGCGCAACAAGGCAGCCGCAGCACTTGATGACGACGACGAGACGAAACGGCGGGCTGCCCTTGAAGGCATCATCGCCGAATCCGACCAGCTCATCCGTACCTTCAATGCGCTGTTGATGATCTCCCGCGTTGAGGCAGGTTCGATCGCGGCTGAAATGACCGGTGTGGACATGTCGGCGATCGCCGCCGACAGCGCCGAACTTTACGAGCCGGTGGCCGAGGATGCTGGCCTTGCGTTGGAATCGCAGATAGAGCCGGGTCTTTCCGTACAGGGCAACCGCGAACTGATCGGCCAGGCGCTTTCCAACCTCATCGACAATGCCATGAAATATGCCTGCGAAGGCGAGGGCGACAAAAAACTCGTCGTTCGTCTGGTGAAAGAAGCGGAGGCGATCGTACTCTCCGTTGCCGATAATGGTCCCGGCATTCCCGCTGACAAACGCGGTGAGGTGCTGAAACGCTTCGTGCGGCTGGATGAGAGCCGCTCCAAGCCGGGCACCGGACTTGGCCTCTCGCTGGTGGAGGCGGTGATGGAGCTGCACGGCGGATCGCTGGTGCTCTCGGACACGGATGCCACCAATACGGCTTGCCCGGGACTGACCGTTTCCATGATCTTCCCCGCTACGACAGGCTAAAGCTCGGCACTCACCCGAGCATGTTTTTCTGGTCGCAATCCCTGCGTCATTTGTTACAACCGTCGGCATGATGGTGGGCTCGGTTATGGGGCGCTGCCAAAACGCGGGATGGGAGACTTGCGTGACGAAAGAGAAAAAAACCGTCAGAAGTCTGAGCGATGTTCTGCCGGGTGCCATCCGCGCCTATACGCAGACCGAACTGAAATCCGTTCTTTCGACGCTGAAGGATATCGGCAAGGCAGAACCGGCGGTGGCCACGCTTCTCGCCGGCGAAAGCCCGCTCAAGGACTTCATCGCCGCCGCTTTCACCCTGTCGCCCTATCTGCGCGACATGGCGGCGGCGGATGAGGGGCTTTTGACGCTGGCGATTTCGAAGCCGCTGGAGCCGCTGCTGACCGATCTGGTGCGAGAGGCGCGTGATTGCTGGAAGCCCGCAGAGGGTGCCGTGCCCGTCGAAAACGAGGTGATGTCACGACTCAGAATAGCCAAGCGTCGGCTTTCCTTCGTTGCGGCCCTTGCCGATCTTGCCCGCCTCTTCACTGCCCGCGATACGACGCGGTGGCTGAGCGACATGGCGGATGCGTCGCTATCCGCAGCCATCGATCATCTGCTGCTCTCAGCGCATGAAAGCGGCAAGCTGAAACTGAAGAATATTGCAGCGCCCAGCGAGGGTTCCGGCCTGATCGTGCTCGGCATGGGCAAACTCGGCGCGCGCGAGCTCAACTATTCCTCCGATATCGATGCCGTCGTGTTCTTCGAACCTTCGGCCGGCATCATGGACGATCCCTATGATGCGACGGAGAATTTCGGCCGCATGATGCGCCGTCTCGTTCGCATCATGCAGGAGCGTACCGCCGATGGTTATGTCTTCCGCACCGATCTGCGGCTGCGGCCAGACCCGGGCTCGACACCGCTCGCCATCCCCGTGGAAGCAGCGCTGCTCTATTACGAGGGCAGGGGCCAGAACTGGGAGCGTGCCGCCTATATCAAGGCAAGGCCGGTGGCCGGCGACATCAAGGCGGGTGAGAATTTCCTGCGCGAATTGACGCCCTTCATCTTCCGCAAATATCTCGATTATGCGGCAATCGCCGATATCCACTCCATCAAGCGGCAGATTCATGCGCATAAGGGCCACGGTGCCATTGCGGTGAAGGGCCACAATGTCAAACTCGGGCGCGGCGGCATCCGCGAGATCGAGTTCTTCGCCCAGACCCAGCAGCTGATCGCCGGCGGTCGCATGCCGCCGCTGCGCGTGCGCGCGACCGAAGAGGCGCTGGCGGCACTGACCGAGGCGAAATGGATCGACGCCGAAACCCGCGACAGCCTGACGGAGGCCTATTGGTTCCTGCGCGAGGTGGAACACCGCATCCAGATGGTGCGCGACGAGCAGACCCATTTGCTGCCTGACACTGAGGCCGAATTGAAGCGCATCGCCTTCATGCTGGGTTTCGAGGACACCAAGGCTTTTTCGGAGAAGCTGGAAGAGGTGCTGCGGCTGGTAGAGCGGCGTTATTCGGCGCTGTTCGAGCAGGAGGTGAAGCTGTCGGGCGAGGCCGGCAATCTGGTCTTCACCGGCCAGAAGGACGATCCCGATACGCTGAAAACGCTCTCCACGCTCGGCTTTCAACGGCCGGAGGATATTTCGCGCGTCATCCGCACCTGGCACAATGGCCGCTACCGGGCCACGCAATCGGTCGAGGCACGCGAGCGGCTGACGGAACTGACGCCTGACCTGCTGCGCGCCTTCGGTGAAAGCAAGCGGGCGGACGAAGCGCTGCTGCGCTTTGATAATTTCCTCTCAGGCCTGCCGGCGGGCATCCAGCTTTTCTCGCTGCTCGGCAACAACCCGGCGCTGCTCGACCTGCTGGTAACGATCATGTCCTCCGCGCCGCGCCTGGCCGAAATCATCGCCGCCCGGCCGCATGTCTTCGACGGCATGCTGGACCCTGCTTTGATGAGCGACATCCCGACACGGGATTATCTCGCCCACCGCATGGGCAATTTCCTCTCCAACGCACGCCATTACGAGGATATTCTCGACCGGCTGCGCATTTTTGCCGCCGAGCAGCGGTTCCTCATCGGTGTCAGGCTGCTGACTGGCGCAATCCGTGGCGAGGTCGCCGCCCGCGCCTTCACCCACCTTGCCGATCTGGTCATCGAGGCGGCGCTGAATGCCGTTCTCTCAGAGATGGAAACTGCCCACGGGCCTTATCCCGGCGGCCGTGTCGCCGTCATGGGCATGGGCAAGCTCGGCTCCTTCGAGCTGACAGCGGGTTCAGATGTCGATCTCATCCTGCTCTATGATTATGACGACACCGCCCATGAATCGACCGGCGCAAAGCCGCTCGATGTGGTGCGTTATTTCACCCGCGTCACCCAGCGGCTGATCGCTGCCCTGTCAGCCCCGACGGCTGAAGGCGTGCTCTATGAGGTCGATATGCGGCTTCGCCCCTCCGGCAACAAGGGACCGGTGGCGACGCGTATTTCCGCCTTCGAGAAATACCAGCGCGAGGAGGCCTGGACCTGGGAGCATATGGCGCTATCGCGCGCCCGCCTCGTCTGCGGCGAGGACACGCTGATGGAGGATGCGCGCCGCATCATCGCCTCCATCCTTTCGCAAAAGCGCGACGCGGCGAAGGTTTCCGCTGATGTGCTGGAGATGCGAAACCTCATCGAGCAGGAAAAGCCGCCGGAAAACATCTGGGACTTCAAGCTCATCAATGGCGGCCTGGTCGATCTGGAATTCATCGCACAATATCTGGCGCTGGTAGGCCCTGCGAAGGGGCTTGCCGCGCATGAACCGGGTCGCAACACGGCCGAGGCGCTGCAGGTCCTGGCCGCGCCGGTCATGGAACCGCAGGCCTTCGATGACTGCATGGCGGCGATGGGGCTTTATACCGAGATATCGCAGATCGTTCGGTTGTGCATCGAGGGGGCGTTTAATCCGAAGGAAGCGCCAGCGGGCTTGATCGATCTTGTGTGCCGGGCAGGAGATTGCCCTGATATTGCGACGCTGGAGGGGGAAGTGAAGCGGTTGGCGAAAGCGGTGCGGAAGGTGTTTTTGGCGGTGGTGAAGAACGGGTGATGTGGGCGGGTTTGGCTTTACCCCCCTCTGTCCTGCCGGACATCTCCCC
>JAEXMK010000198.1 GCA_023444445.1 Pseudomonadota bacterium
TTGTAATATGGACAAGGAGCGTTAGGGCTTGGGCGGAGGCTGCGGTGCGTCCTCCATCAAACCACGGCCGATCTCACCTGCCGGACCGCGCCTCATATCATGTTTGGGACCATGGAGCGGTGGACCACCGGCCGGGCCTAAAGCTTCTATGGTACCATCCTGCCGAACGATGTAGCTCGCATGCAGCACGCCATCATCGAAACGACCCTGTACGCTGATCGCCTCATCCACCTTCGCGGCTTTTCCATTTTCGCCCTCCGGGCCGGTATCGACGAGGGCACGGCCGCTCTCATCCTGAACGATGAACTTATTGCCGAAGATTTCGGCGACCTTGCCCTTGAAGGTGACAAGATTGCCTTCCTTCACGGTGGAAATGGCGACAGGTGTCATCGGCGCCATTTCAGGTGTCGGCCTTGTCAGTTTCATCGCACCGGCGCCAGCGGCAGCACCCACCGCCAGCATGGCTATTGCCGCAAAGGTGAAGGCCGCGGTCTTGCGGCGATGTTTCCTGTGGGGCTGCACCGGCGCTTCCGGCGCAGCTTTCGGGGCAACGGAAGTTTCGATCTCTTTATTGTCTTCAGAATGGGACATGGTGATCTCCTGTTTGAATGGACAGCCATGTTTTAATCGGAGTCGGCCACCGGCAGCCTGAACCTTGTGGTTCAGCTTGAGTTAAGCCTTCCGGGACTAGTAAAACGCATTCATCAACACGAGCAGGCACACATGCGGGTACTTCTTGTCGAAGACGACAGCGACCTCTCAAAGCGTATCGCGGCCAGCCTGCGCGCGGAGAATTTTGTCATCGACATCGCGCAAAATGGTGAGGACGCCGAACATGCCGGCCTGACCGAACTTTACGACGTCGCCGTTCTTGACCTCGGATTGCCCAAGATCGACGGGGTTTCGGTTCTCAAATCATGGCGGGCGGCACAGCGCAACCTGCCCGTACTGGTATTGACGGCGCGCGACGGCTGGCCGGACAAGGTGGCAAGCTTCAAGGCCGGGGCAGACGATTTCCTGACCAAGCCGTTCAAGGTGGAAGAACTCGTTCTGCGGCTGCGTGCACTGGTTCGCCGTGCCACCGGTCATGCCGCTTCCATCGTCACCTGCGGTTCGCTTGTTTTCGACGCGCAGCTCGGGACCTTCGAACAGAACGGCCTGCCGCTGAAGCTCACCGCGCTGGAGTGGCGTGTGCTCTCCTGCCTCATCCTGCGCAAGGAGGTGGTGGTTGACCGTCGTGAACTCATCGAACGGGTTTACGAGGGCGATGCGGAGGTGGATTCCAATTCCATCGAAGTCATCATCGCCCGCCTGCGGCGCAAGATCGGTGCCGAACACATCGAGACCGTTCGCGGTCGCGGTTACATGTTGAAGGCCGAGCCATGAGCGAACCCACAGTCAGCCGCGGGCCTTCCATATCGCGCCGTTTGACGGTTTTTTCGGTGATTTTCGTCACCGCAAGCGTCATGATCGCTTCGATCATTCTTTACCTCATCGTTGCCGGCGTCGTTCGTGAACAGATCGATCAGCGGCTCGATACGCAGATCGAAGGCCTGCGCAGCGCCCTTTCGGGCGACGAGACCGACCGTGTGACTCTGAACGCGGCCCTTGATGGTCCGCCTTTCGACAGGCGCGGTTCCGGTTGGTACTGGCAGATCCATGGTGAAGGCATTGCCATCACCTCACGCTCGCTCGCTGGGCAAAGCCTCGACAATCCACCCTCCCCGTTCGACTGGGGCAAGATGATGGGACATGGGCCGCGTCCAGGCGTCAATGCCGAACTTCACGGTCAGGACCTCTATCTTCGCTCCATTCAGACCATGGTCGGCGGGAAACTCATCGAAATCACTGCCACCGCGCCACGTTTTGCCCTGGTCGCCCCTGCCCGCAGCGCGCTTTTATGGTTGATCCCGGCCATGACGCTGCTCGGCGCCAGTCTCGTTGCAGGCATTTTCCTGCAGGTGAGATACGGTCTGCGGCCTTTGCGGCAACTGACCGCCGACATTTCCTCGATTTCGGCCGGCACATTGGAACGGTTGCCGGACGCGGAGGTGAAGGAGCTTCGCCCTGCCTCCCATGAGATAAACCGCCTTGTGGAACAGAACAGGGAAAGACTGACCGAGACGCGCCTGCATTTCGCCAATCTCGCCCATGGCCTGAAAACGCCGGTGACGAGCCTTTATCTTGCGCTCAATGATACCAACGATCCTGATAATACGATGCGGACACTGGTGGACAGGATCGACCAGAGGATCCGTCATCATCTCGCACGCGCCCGCAAGACCGCCGCCGGCGGCGTGGTTGCCGCAACGCCGGTCAGGCCGAGGATCAACGACATCCTCGAGATCATGACGCACATCTACGCGGATCGCGGCATCGTCGCGACCGTGGATGTCGAGGATGCTCTGCGCGTGCAGGTCGGGCCGGAAGACCTGGACGAGATCATCGGCAACATCACGGACAATGCCTTTAAATGGGCAAAGGGTCGGGTCGGAATTTCCGCCCGCAAGACCGGGCGCGATATCCTGCTCACGATCTCCGACGATGGCCCCGGTATCGACGACGCTCTCGTCGCAGAGGTATTTGAACCCGGCAGACGCATGGACGAAACCGTGCCGGGAGACGGTTTCGGTCTTACCATCGTCAGGGAACTCGTCGAACTTCACGGCGGCAGGATCAGCCTGGAACGCAATGGCGATGGCGGGCTCTCCTGCCTGCTCACCTTGCCATCCGCCATATGATGTTCTCAAATCGCGAGCCTGCGTTTCGAGAAGCTTTTTCAGGGCCTGAAGCAAATCCGGGCAGCACGAGGCTGCCCGGAAAATGTTGACGCTGTCTGCAATCAGCCGAATAGCGCGAGGCTGCTCCTCACCGTCACCCAGACACCCCAAAGCAGCGGAATACCGACGGCAGCCCAGGCAAGAGCCGCCTTGGCATCCAGCCCGCCGCGACCGATGCCGAAGGAGCCTGTGGGGCCGGCATTGGCAGCGGCCGTCTTCGCCTGCAATGCTGCGACTTCCGCATCAGACATGAACCACTTGTCGGCGAGCGGCCGCACGAAGGCATTCGCGATCAGGCCAATGGCCAGCATGCCTGCCAGGATATACATGGTGCTGGTATAGAGCGCTGGCCCAGGTGCCACGCCCGCCGCGATCTGTGCCTCGCGGATATAGTTGACGACCACAGGTCCGGCGATGCCGGCCGTCGCCCACGCCGTCAGCAGGCGGCCATGGATTGCGCCGACGAACTGCGTGCCGAAAATATCGGCGAGATAGGCGGGGATGGTCGCGAAACCACCGCCATACATCGAGAGGATGATGCCGAAGGCGAGCACGAAGAGCGCCTTGTTGCCCATCGTCGCAAGCGTCGGCGCCAGCGCGTAGAGAACGATGCCGAGAATGAAGAAGCAGAAATAGGTGTTCTTGCGACCGATCTTGTCAGACATTGACGCCCAGAAAAAACGGCCGCCGATGTTGAACAGGGACAGGAGCCCGGTGAACCCGGCCGCAATCGCCGCTATCTGTGCCTTCTGCCCCGCATCAAGATCGGCAAAACCGACACCCGGCAAACCAATCAGCGAACCGGCGAAGATTTCTTGCAACATGGGCGAAGCCATGCCGATGACGCCGATACCAGCCGAAACATTGAGGCAGAGCACCGCCCAGATAAGCCAGAACTGTTTTGTCTTGTGCGCGTCGCGCAGGTGGACATGGCGCGTGGTTATCATCGCGCTTTTGGCCGCCGGTGCTGTCCAGCCTTCCGGACGCCACCCGGCCGGCGGAATGCGATAACCGAAGGCGCCAGCCATCATGAAGACGAAATAGATCAGCGCCATGACGACGAAGGTCTGCCAGACGCCCACCGAAGTTTCGGTCTTGAAATGGTTCATCAGCAGATTGGCGAGTGGTGCACCGATCATCGCACCGCCGCCGAAGCCCATGATCGCCATGCCCGTCGCCATGCCGCGACGATCCGGGAACCATTTGATCAGGGTCGAAACCGGCGAAATATAACCGAGGCCAAGGCCAACGCCGCCGATGACGCCTGCACCCAGCCACATCAGCCAGAGCTGATGGGTGATGACGCCGACTGCGGCGACCAGAATGCCGCCGCACCAGCAGCAGGCGGAAACGAAGCCCGCCTTGCGGGGCCCCACGCGCTCCAGCCAGCCGCCCCAGATAGCGGCCGAGCAGCCGAGAAGCACAAAGAAGAGCGTATAGATCCAGCCGAGATCGGCCACGCGCCAGTTACACTCGGTGGTAAACAGCGCACCCATCAGCGTCAGACCGGAGCAGCTCGGATCGGTCGCCGGCAGCGCTTTCGACAGCGGCAGCCAGAAAACGCTGAAACCATAGGCCATGCCGATGCACAGATGGATGGCAAGAGCTGCCGGCGACACCAGCCAGCGATTGAACCCCGGTCTTGCAATTATTCGTTCGCGGTCCAAAAACCCGGCCTGCGCCGCCTCTCCCGCCGTTGCGCCTGCTACTGCCATCGACATTTCCTCCCTCGTGGATGTCTGGACATTTTGTTCGCCCCGCCAGGCGAACATTGAAACCGCCGAACATCCTCCCGAACGGCGGCAAGCTTTATTTGACAACGCCCCGATCAGACGCGTGTCGTTTCCGGCACGCTCGGTTCTGAAAGGGACTCGCCCGCAATCGGGCCCTTCCCGCCCGGAGCGCCCTTAGCATCGTCACCGAGCCCCACGGCACCGGCCGCCGGCGCATCGGGCCTTCTGATCTCTCTGGATGCCGCAAGCACGAGTGGCAGGAAATCGCCGGCACCGGCATCCACCATCTCGAAGAAGCGGCGTCGCATGCGCGGTTCCCAGAACTTGTTGATATGCGTGGCAACGCCGTCCACACGAATATCTTCCGCCTGCGACAGGAAAAACGTCGCGATCTGGTTCGCCATCCTCACCAGCTTTTCATCGGTGTGATTGAGCAACATGACCTACTCCCCGCGCCAGCTCCCAGGCCGACGCCTCCATGTGTGAAAAGGCCGGGACAAGCCCGGCCCCCGATTATTCCGCAGCTTCCAGCTTGCCGGCGATCCGGCGGGACTGACGCGACAGCGCATCATATTCTTCCTGCCATTCCGTCGGCCCATTGGAGGGCGAGACCTGAACCGCCGTCACCTTGTATTCCGGACAGTTGGTCGCCCAGTCGGAGAAGTCGGTGGTGATGACATTCGCCTGCGTGCCCGGGTGATGGAAGGTGGTATAAACCACGCCGGGTGCCACACGGTCGGTGATCAGAGCCCGGAGTGTCGTATCACCAGACCGGCTGACGAGCTTGATCCAGTCGCCGTCCTTCACGCCGCGCTGTTCGGCATCGTGCGGATGGATTTCCAGACGATCCTCCTCATGCCAGACAACGTTTTCGGTGCGCCGCGTCTGCGCGCCGACATTGTATTGCGACAGGATGCGGCCGGTGGTGAGCAGCAGCGGGAAACGCGGACCGGTGCGCTCATCCGTCGCCACATATTCGGTGCGGATGAACTTGCCCTTGCCGCGCACGAAGCCGTCCACATGCATGATCGGCGAACCCTCGGGGAATTTTTCGTTGCAGGGCCACTGCACCGAGCCCTTCTCTTCCAGATAGGCATAGGAAACGCTGGCAAAGCTTGGTGTTGTTGCCGCGATTTCGTCCATGATCTCGGAGGGATGGGTGTAATCCCACGCGAGACCCATGGCCTGCGCCAGCTTCTGCGTCACTTCCCAGTCCGCATAACCGTTCTTCGGCGACATGACCTTGCGCACGCGGTTAATGCGGCGCTCCGCATTGGTGAAGGTGCCATCCTTTTCGAGGAAGGTGGAACCCGGCAGGAACACATGCGCATAATTCGCCGTCTCGTTCAGGAAGAGATCGTGCACGACAACACATTCCATGGCGGCAAGGCCAGCGGATACGTGCTTGGTGTCCGGGTCGGACTGGAGGATATCCTCGCCCTGAATGTAAATGCCCTTGAAACTGCCATCCACAGCCGCGTCCAGCATGTTGGGGATACGCAGCCCCGGTTCGTTGTTGAGCTTCACGCCCCAGAGTTTCTCGAACACATCACGCGTCGCATCGTCGGAAATATGCCGGTAGCCCGGCAGTTCGTGCGGGAAAGACCCCATGTCGCAGGAGCCCTGCACATTGTTCTGTCCACGCAGCGGATTGACGCCCACACCGGGGCGACCGATGTTGCCGGTGACCATGGCAAGATTGGCGATCGCCATGACGGTGGTCGAACCCTGGCTGTGTTCGGTGACACCAAGACCGTAATAGATCGCGCCATTACCGCCCTTTGCATAAAGCCGGGCCGCACCACGCAATTCTTCCGCCGGAACGCCTGTAAAGCTTTCGGTTTCTTCCGGGCTATGCTGCGGCTCGGCGACGAAGGCTGCCCAGTCTTCGAATTCCGACCAGTCGCAGCGTTCGCGGATAAAGGCTTCGTTGAAGAGACCTTCGGTGACGATGACATGCGCAAGCGATGTCAGTACCGCCACATTGGTACCGGGCTTCAGCGGCAGATGGAAGGATGCCTCGACATGCGGCGTGCGCACAAGATCGATACGGCGTGGATCGATAACGATCAGCTTTGCGCCCTGACGCAGCCGCTTCTTCAGCCGTGAGCCAAAAACCGGATGACCGTCGGTCGGATTGGCGCCGATGACGAGCACCACATCCGACTGCTCGACGCTATCGAAATTCTGCGTGCCGGCGGAGGTGCCGAAGGCCTGGCCGAGGCCGTAACCCGTCGGCGAATGGCAGACGCGGGCACAGGTATCGACGTTATTATTGCCGAAGCCGGCGCGGATGAGTTTCTGGACCAGGAAGGTTTCTTCATTCGTGCAACGGGACGAGGTGATGCCGCCGATGGATTCCCGGCCATAGGTGCCCTGAATACGCTGAAACTCCGAGGCGACGTGGGAGAAGGCTTCCTCCCAGGTCACTTCCCGCCAGGGATCGCTGATCTTTTCGCGGATCATCGGGTTGAGGATACGATCCCTGTGGGTGGCATAACCATAGGCAAAACGCCCCTTGACGCAGGAATGGCCGCGGTTTGCCTGCCCGTCCTTCCAGGGCACCATGCGCACCAGCTCTTCCCCACGCATTTCCGCCTTGAAGGAGCAGCCGACGCCGCAATAGGCGCAGGTGGTCACCATCGAATGTTCCGGCTGGCCGATCTCGATCACCGATTTTTCGGTAAGCGTCGCGGTCGGACAGGCCTGCACGCAGGCGCCGCAGGACACACAATCGGAATCAAGAAACGCCTCATGCGCGCCGGGCGATACGCGGCTCTCGAAACCACGGCCTTCGATCGTCAGCGCAAAGGTTCCCTGCACTTCCTCGCAGGCCCGCACGCAGCGCGAACAGACGATGCATTTGGACGGATCATAGGTGAAATAGGGATTGCTTTCGTCCTTTGGCATAAAGCGGGCATTGAGCTCGCCATCGCCAGCGCGCGTCTTCACATGATTGTCGCCCTCGTAGCCGTAACGCACATCGCGAAGACCAACTGCACCCGCCATGTCCTGCAATTCGCAATCGCCATTGGCGGCGCAGGTCAGACAGTCGAGCGGATGGTCGGAAATATAAAGCTCCATCACGCCCTTGCGGATCTGCTTCAGCCGCTCCGTCTGCGTATGCACGACGAGGCCGGCAGCGACCGGCGTGGTGCAGGAGGCGGGGGTGCCGTTGCGGCCCTCCACCTCGATGAGACAGAGGCGGCAGGAGCCGAAGGCATCCACCATGTCGGTGGCGCAGAGTTTCGGGACATCGACGCCCGCTTCGCGCGAGGCGCGCATGATCGAGGTTCCGGCGGGAACGGTCACCTGCCGGCCGTCGATGGTGAGCGTCACCATATCCGTCGCGTTGGATTTCGGGGTTCCATAGTCGAATTCGGTTACAAGGGCCATGGTCTTACTCCGCCGCTTCAACACGTGGGATGGGGGCAAAATCTTGCGGGAAATGCCTAAGCGCGCTCATGACAGGATAGGGCGTGAAACCGCCCAGCGCACAAAGCGAACCAAATTTCATGGTTTCGCAGAGGTCTTCGAGCAGCGCCTTATTCTTCTCCCGCTCGATGCCAAGCGCGATCTTGTCCACCGTCTCGACACCACGCGTCGAGCCGATGCGACAGGGCGTGCACTTGCCGCAGCTTTCGACGGCGCAGAATTCCAGCGCGAAGCGGGCCTGATGCAGCATGTCGGCCGTATCGTCGAAAACCACGATACCCGCATGGCCGATCAGGCCACCGGCGGCAGTAAAAGCCTCATAGTCGAAGATCGTATCAAACAGCGATACCGGGAAATAAGCGCCGAGCGGGCCGCCCACCTGCACCGCCTTGACGGGACGGCCGGTGATGGTGCCGCCGCCGATATCATTGACCAGTTGCCCGAGAGGCAGACCGAAGGCGGTCTCGTAAAGTCCGCCGTGTTTAATGTTTCCGGCAAGCTGGATCGGGATGGTGCCATGCGAACGGCCAACACCGAAATCACGATAGAAAGCGGCGCCACGATCCATAATGACGGGAATGGATGCCAGCGAAATCACGTTGTTGACGACGGTCGGCTTGCCGAACAGGCCCTGCAATGCCGGCAGTGGCGGTTTGGCGCGCACCGTTCCGCGTTTGCCTTCCAGACTGTTCAGGAGTGAAGTCTCCTCGCCGCAGACGTAGGCGCCAGCGCCCATGCGCACTTCCATGTCGAAGGCGCGGCCAGAGCCAAGGACGGAGGACCCAAGGACGCCCTCCCGCCTTGCGATCTCGATCGCCTTTTCCATGACCTTGATGGCGTAGGGATATTCCGAGCGGGTATAGATGAAACCCCTGGTGGCGCCAACGGCAAGGCCGGCAATCGCCATGCCTTCGATCAGCACAAAGGGGTCGCCTTCCATGATCATGCGGTCGGCGAAGGTGCCGCTATCGCCCTCATCGGCATTACAGACGATATATTTCTGGTCTGCCACTGCATCCGCGACGGTCTTCCATTTGATGCCGGTCGGGAAACCCGCGCCCCCGCGTCCGCGCAGGCCGCTCTGCGTTACCTCGGCAACGATATCCAGCGGCGCCATGGCAACAGCTTTTTCCAGGCCTTTCATGCCCTGATAGGTGCGATAATCCTCTAGCGACAGCGGGTCGGTCACGCCGCACCGGGCAAAAGTCAGGCGCGTCTGGCTCTTCAGAAAGGGAATATCCTTCGTTGGCCCAAGACAGAGACGGTGATCGCCACCGGCAAGAAAATCCGCATCGAAGAGCGACGTGACGTCAGCGGCCTTTACCGGCCCGTAGGCGATACGGCCATGGGCAGTACGCACTTCCACCAGCACCTCAAGCCAGAGCATGCCACGCGAGCCATTACGGACCATATGGACATCGAGGTTGCGGCTGGCCGCCTCTTTGGCGATGGCTTCGGCAACACGGTTTGCACCAACGGCCAGTGCGGCGGAATCGCCGGGAACAAAAACGGTGACACTCATCGGCGCGCCTCCGTCAGAATGTCGCCAAGACAATCTTCGTCCAGTCTCGCATGGACCTCGCCATCCAGCATCAGGGCCGGCGCCTGCGCGCAGAGCCCGAGACAGAACACCGGTTCCAGCGTCACGGAACCGTCAGCTGCGGTTTCATGCCAGTCGAGACCGAGGCAGCTCTTGATGGTTTCCGCAAGAGGCTCGCCACCCATCGACTGGCAAGCCTCGGCGCGACAGAGCTTCAACACATGCCGGCCGTGGGGATGATCGCGAAAATCGGGATAGAAGGTGACGACGCCATGAACCTCGGCGCGTGATATGTTCAGCGCGGATGCGATGATCTGCTTGGCGCTTTCCGGGATATAGCCGAATTCTTCCTGCACCGCGTGCAGAATGGGCAGCAAAGGCCCTTCCAGGTGGAGAAATTCGTCAATGATAGCGGAAACACGGGCTGCCTCATCTGCAGCAACCGCTCTGATATTCATAAGCCAGTCCTCCCAAACCGACAGGGGCAAGGAATGATGAGCGGGATATGGTCAAATCCCTTCGCAGCCCTGCATTGGCTGAAAGAATGGCGAGATCGGCAGGATCAGGTCAATAATCAGTTTCCGTCGTTTGATAGGAAATTCCTATCAAACGCTCTTTCCGCGGCTCGCTGGCGGGCCTCATGAAGCAGCGCCGAGACGAGCGGTGTGTGCGGTTCCCGGTGCGTTGCAATCAGGCCCACCAGATGTTCCGCGTCGGGCTCGGTTATCGGGATGATTTTTATCTGCTTTGGAAAACCGAATGATTCCGCAAGGTTACGCGGCATTATTGAAGCCCATTGTCCGGTTCTGATATGGGAGAAGAGCACGATCATGGAGTTGGACTCCAGCGTCGGCTTTGCCTCCACGCCTGCCTCTGCCATGTGCTTGTTGATGATGCGTCGGTTCTGCATATCCTGCGTCAATAGGCATAACCTAAGACCAGAAACCTGTTTCCAGGTAACGCTTTCCTGATCGGCAAGCGGCGTTCCACCGGCGGTAATGAGGTGATATCGCTCGGAATAAAGCGGCACGGTGGTCACTCGACCCAGCGGCTCGTTGTCGAGATAGCTGATTCCCGCATCGATCTCGAGATTTTCGATCTGCCCCAACACCTGAAGCGAGGTGCGTGATGTCACGGAAAAAGTCACATCGGGATGGCGCGCCTGGAAGGATTCCGTTAATCGCGGCACCATCGCGAGCGCGGTCGGAATGACGGCAAGGCGAATATGTCCGGCAAGGCCCTTGCGGGCTGCCCGCATTTCCTCACGCATGGTGCGCGCATCGCCAACGATACGCCGCGCCCATTCCAGCACACGCTGGCCCTCCGGTGTCAGCCCCTGAAAACGCGCCGCACGCACCACGAGAACGACACCAAGCTGATCCTCCAACTGCCGGATCGCGGCCGATAGGCTAGGCTGGGAGACGCCACACTCCTCCGCCGCCCGGCCGAAATGTTCCGCCCGCGCCAATGCAATGAAAAATTCCAGCTTGTCGATCATACGCTCTCCCCCGCGGCGCGATCACTTGACCGGTGCGCGCGAGAGGACACTAGAACGTGGCGGCAGCGCCCGCAAATGGCTGCGGGCATTTTCCTGCAAACTAGGCGCAGGCGACGAGGGCTGGCCCTTTCACGCGCGGATAGTCATAGGCGTTGACCTTCGAGGTATTGTAACCGGCGCCAACCAGAGCTTCGGCAAGCTTGATCGCAGCCGTTACGCCATCGATGACGGGCACGCCTGTCGCGTCCCGCAGACGGTCGCAAAGCGATGACATGCCGGCGCAGCCGAGAATGATCGCTTCTGCCGCATCCTCACGCTTGGCCGCCTCGATTTCGCGGCGAAGCAGGGCTTCCGCAACCTCCGGATCCTCCTCAAGCCCGAGAACCGGCAGGTCGATTGCGCGGACCTTTCTGCAATGCCGTTGCGCGCCATAATCCTCCACCAGATCTTCGATGATCGGTATGGACCGCGGCAGCGTCGTGATAATCGAAAAGCGCCGGCTGATCGTCATCGCTACCTGCACAGCCGCCTGGCAGATGCCGATGACCGGCCCCTGCGCCACTTCCCGCGCGGCGTGAAGTCCCGGATCGTCGAAACAGGCGATGACATAGGCATCCACACCCTGGCTCTCGCCCTTGCGGATTTCCGCCAGAAGCCCGGGAACGGCCATGGCCTCATCCGCCTGCCCTTCGATGCTGACGGGGGTATCGACCGGATTTGCCGCGGAGACGTGGGTCTCCTTCTGCTTGACGCGTAGCGCGCTATCGAGGGCCTGCGCGGTCATGGAAGCGGTGGAATTGGGATTGATCAAACGAATATGCATCGCACGCATCCTGAAAAGCCTTCACTTGCCGTCAGGCGTGGTGAAATCGGTGATTGGTGGCGCCTTCAGAACGAACTGGCGGTCCGAGGTGATGTAGTTGTCGGCATGAAGCCGGGCGATCGGCTGGTAGCGATCGGGGTCGACATAACGCCCCTCTTCATCCAGACATTCGTTATGAACATGCATGTGCACCACTTCGCCCAACACGAGAGTGCGGCGGGGATAATCGATCAGCCGCTCCACACGGCACTCGAATGCACAGGGCGATTGCGCGGCATAGCTCGCATCGATCTTGCTACAGGGTTTGGCCGTGAGTTGCGCCATCGACATTTCATCGACTTCATTGTCAAAGCCGAGGCCGCAGATCAGCATCTGCTCCGACAGCGCCATATCCACCATATTGATGACGAACTCGCCGGTGCGGCGGATATTCACCATCGTATCCTTTTCCTCTCCACTCAGCTTCGGCTGAATGCCGAGGACGACGATCGGCGGATCATGCGAAAAGACGTTGAAGAAACTCATCGGCGCTGCGTTGTTATGGCCCGCTTCCGAACGGGTCGTCACAAGCGCGATCGGTCGCGGACCGATAAAATTCGTCAGAAGGCGGTAGCGGCTCTGGGGCTCAAGCGCGCTGAAATCGAATTCCATGATCGGCATCCTAATTTAGTCTACAATTATCTTTCATATTGTTGACAATGTTGCAACCAAAATCCCGTTGATACGGTTGACTTTTTCATTCACATCACGCTTCTCTAGCGCGATTGGGGAGTATGTCGAATGAGCGAGCAGGCCGGCCCGTCCACGCAGCAGATTGTCGAGAAAGTATGGCTTTCGATTGCCGAACGCCGGTTGCGTCCGGGCGTGCAGCTGAAAGAAGAGCAACTGGCGACAATCTTTGGCGTCAGCCGCGCACGAATCCGCCAGGCCCTGTCCGTTCTCGAGCGTGACGGGCTCGTGACCATCGTTCCAAATCGCGGCGCTTTCGTCTCCAAACCTTCTGTCGAGGAAGCCCGCGACGTCTTTTTCGTGCGCCGTACCGTTGAGCAATGCGTCGTCGAAAGGCTGTGCAAATCCGCCACCAAAACCGATCTCAAAAAGCTGCGCGACCATGTGGCCAAGGAGCGCGTGGCCAATACCAAAAACGTTACGACCGACATCATCAAACTTTCCGGCGGGTTCCACCTTCTGCTTGCGGAAACGCTCGGCTCCGACTTCCTCTTTACCACCATGCGCGACCTCATTTCCCGCTCGTCGCTCATTACCGCCGTTTACCGTAACACGGATCGCTTCAATTGCGGCCCGGACGAACATGCGGAAATCGTCGATGCGATTGCCAACAATGATCCGTCGCGGGCCATCCACCTGATGACCCACCACCTCGAGCATGTGGAAGCGGAACTTGATCTCAGCGAAATCCGCGACCTTTCCCACGACCTGCGCGCTGCCCTCGGCTAAACCCTTTCTCAGGCGCGCTGTCGCTGCCCTGCCCATTCCGCGTCATCTCCGACCAGATGACAGGCGACCCGTGTACCGTTGGCAAGGCTTTTCACCTTAGGCACTTCTGCCGAACATTGCGCCGTCGCCAGCGGGCAACGGGGGTGAAACGCGCAACCCGAAGGCGGCTTCAGCGGGCTCGGCACCTCACCGGCAACAATCTCCCGATCCCGCTGCGGCGTCTTGATATTGGGGATCGTCTGGAGAAGCAGCCGGGTATAGGGATGGCGCGGATTGGCAAAAAGCTCTTCCGTATCGCCCTCCTCCACAATCCGCCCGAGATACATGACCGCGATACGATCAGACATATGGCGGACAACGCTCATATCGTGGCTGATGAAGAGATAGGTAAGCCCCAGCTCGTCTTGCAGGCGGCGCATGAGGTTCAGCACCTGCGCCTGCACCGACACGTCGAGCGCCGATGTCGGCTCGTCACAGACGAGGAATTCCGGTTCGCTCGCCAACGCGCGGGCAATCGAGATGCGCTGGCGTTGGCCGCCGGAAAATTCATGCGGAAATTTTTCGCCGTCGGAAGTCGACAGACCCACGGTTTTGAGAAGCTCTTCCACGCGCTCCATCGTCTCCGCCTTCGTCGCGCGCAGCTTCAGCTCGCGGATGGGTTCGGCGATGATGTTCTTCACCCGCCAACGCGGATTGAGCGACGCATAGGGATCCTGAAAGATCATCTGCGCAGACAGGGGTTTGCCCTTGCCGCCCGACGCGAAATGGAACTCACCCTTGCTTGGCCGGAAAAGGCCGGTCACGAGGCGGGCGACGGTCGATTTGCCACAGCCACTTTCACCGACGATGCTGAGACAGCCGCCTGCAGGAACGGCAAAATCGATATCGTTGACGGCCTGCACGAACTGCCGGGGTTTGCGCTCGATGATGCGGTTGAGCAGCGGGGCCGACACGTCGAAGGTTTTCGTCAGGCCTTTGACCGTCAAGGCGGGCTTGTGGGACGCTGCCTTTTGAGATGTTGATTGTGTCATGCTGTGCCTCCTGCATTCAGCCAGCACGCACTGGCGCCGTTGCCGACGGTTTCAAGTTCAGGCCGTTGCCGCAGACAGCGCGGTCCCGCAAAACCGCAGCGGGGATTAAACGCGCATCCGGGCGGTATCGCATCAAGACGCGGCATTGCCCCGTCAATCTGGTTCAGCCGCTCCACCCGTGCGCCAAGCGAAGGGATGGAGGCCATCAGGCCCTGCGTATAGGGGTGGCGTGGTTCGTGCAGCACCTGCTCGACCGGCCCTACTTCGATCAGCCGGCCGGCATAAAGCACGGCCACGCGGTCGGCAGCCTCGGCAATAACGCCCATATCGTGGGTGACGAGCATGACCGCCGTCTGCTTTTCCTTGCAGAGCCGCCGCAGCAGCGAAATGATCTGCGCCTGGATAGAGACATCAAGTGCCGTCGTCGGCTCGTCAGCGATGATAAGCTTCGGCGAGGCAGAAAGAGCCAGCGCAATCACGACGCGCTGGCGCATGCCGCCGGAAAACTGATGCGGATAATGATCGATACGATCCGCAGGCGACGGAATGCCGACATCCTTCAACAGTTGAACGGCGCGCGCGCGTGCATCCGCCTTGGACAGCGGCAGGTGCTGGCGGATTGTCTCGACAAGCTGGGCGCCGACCGTGAAGAGCGGATTGAGCGAGGTCAGCGGATCCTGAAAGATCGCCCCGATCTCGCGACCGCGAATGCTTTCCATCGCCCGGTCATCCAGTTGATCGATGCGGCGCGATCCGAGCCAGATTTCGCCATCGGCAATACGGCCGGGCTTTTCGAGCAGGCCCTGTATGGCAAGGCCCGTCATGGATTTTCCGGCACCGGATTCCCCGACGACACCCAGAATTTCGCCGGGCCGTATCGAAAGGCTGATATCGGAAAGCGCGGTAACGGTACCGCGCCGACCGGGAAACTCCACCTTGAGATTACGGACATCGATAACCGATTGGTTCATTTCAACCATGCTGGGCAACCTCCACCGGATAGCTCGGAGGGAAGATTTCGGAGACAGGCGGATTTGCCCAGCTCCGTTCGGGATATTTGGCAATCAGGCGGTCGAACTGCGCCTGCGCCTGTTCACGGGCACGCCGCATGTCGATGTGCGCGACCTGCCTTTCACGCATCGAAAGACGGCCATCCACAAAGACGGCTTTTGTGACCTTGCCCGAACCGCCGGTCACGAGTGTCGTGATCGGATCGATGCTCGGTGCCATGACGGTATCGTCGAGATCGAAGACTGCAATATCAGCCCGTGCGCCGCTTGAAAGATGACCGAGATCGGAGCGGCCAAGAGCGCGCGCGCCGCCGAGCGTCGCCGCATCGAAAAGATCGGCGCAGCGGATCTGGTCGGGGACACCGTCATTGATGCGACAGGTGATCAGACCGACAAGCAGGTTCATCAACATGTCCGCCGGCGTCGTATCCGTCCCCATCGCGATGTTGATGCCGCGCTTCCGGCAGGAGGAGAAGGATGACAGCGTGGAGCCGCCACGGCTGGAAACCAGCGGACAATGGACAATGGAGACGCCGTTTTCCGCATAAAGCGCCAGATCTTCGTCCGTCGCATTGGTGGCGTGCGGCGCAATCAGCCTTTCGCTGAGAAGCCCGGCCTTGGTGAGCCAGACCGGTGCGGTCGAACCGTGAAGCTTGCGAACCGTATCAACCTCCATTACGCCCTGCGCCATATGGAGACGGAACTTGCAGCCGAGGTCGCGGGCCGCCGCGTCGGTGCGCTCTATCAGTGCCAGGGTGGAGGTCTCCACCCGATCCGGCGCGAGCATGCCCCTCACCAGATCGCCGTGTCTTCCACTCTGCTTTTCGATGAAGGAGATCGCATCGGCAAGGCCCTGAAAACCGCGCTCTTCATCAAAGACCGGCACCATGCGACCCGGCTCTTCCAGCACCATGCCACCGGAACGGAAGGCGGGGCTGAGATAAACGCGCAGGCCAAGTTCTCCGGCCGCATCGGCGGCGGCTTCGAACTCCGCCACGGTCTCCCCCCATTCGCGATAAAACAGCGATGCGATGGGTGCAGCCGTGGTGATGCCGTTGAGGAGCAACTGGCCGAAGGCGAAACCCTTCTGGAAGGCAAGCTCCTCCGGCGAATACATTTCGTAGGGGCCAGCTTCGACATAGGAGCGCGGCCACACACGGCCCTTGGCCCAGCCCGGATGATGATCGATGCCGAGGATCGTCGTATCGAGATCGGAAAGGGCATCGAGATCGATCAGGCCGGGACTAACGAGAGCGTTGCCAAAATCGATACGAAGGGCGACCTCGCCGGGAAATCCATGTCCGACAAAGAGAATTTCGCCGTTCTCGAAGACAACCTCACCGTTTTTGAGGAGCCTGTGCGATCCATCCTTGTGCCCGACAACCCAACTCGCCGTCAGCAATGTCCGCCCCGACGGCCTTTCGCCCAGTTTCAGAGCGTTGAGAATATCGCTCATCACGGCGCCTCCACGATGGCTTTGCCGTTTCTGGCGGTGACACGGCCGCCTTTGACCACCAGCGGCCGCGGCGCGATATCGACAACGGCATGCGCCAGCGTTTCGCCAGTCAGCAGGGTAAAGTCGGCAGCACAGCCGATCTCCATGCCGTAATCTTCGAGGCCCATGACATCGGCACCGCCCTTGGAAACAACATGCAGCACATGCGCGAGTTCGATGTCCGAGCGCAGGCCGTTTTTCATGCCGATGATCTTGGCGCGATCGAGCATGTCCGGCTGTCCCCACGGCCCCCATGTATCGCGGATGCCATCACAGCCGCCGCCAACGCGCACGCCAGCTTCCTTGAGGCGCATGATGGACGGGACGCTTGCCGATGGCGCGCCCGTGGTCAGGATGGCAACGTCCAGCCGTGCGATCTCGTCGATCAGCCTGCCGACGCGCACGTAGTCATTCATGCCGAGTGCAAAGGCATGGCTGATGGCGACATTGCCCTGCATGCCGTTTGCCCGGATGCGCTCAAAGATGAGCTCCATGGTGAAGGCGCCGAGGTCGGCGGCTTCGTGCAGATGGATATCGATCGGGACACCGTGTTTTGTTGCCAGCTTAAAAAGAATGTCCAGCTGTCCCTTCGGATCGCGGTCGATGCCGCAGGGATCGATGCCGCCAAGCACCTCACAGCCCTGCTTTAAGGCTTCATCGAGAAGCTCCACCGTGCCGGGCATGACCATGACGCCGGATTGCGGGAACGCGACAACTTCGATGTCGATGATGCCATCAAGCTTCTCGCGTGTTTCCCAAATGCCTTCGACCAGCTTCAGCCCGTGAGTCGGGTCGATATCGACGTGGCTGCGAATATGGGTGCCGCCATTGGCCGCAAGCCCGATGGCGTGGCGCATGGACTGGCGATGCGGATCGATGCCGATCTGAACGCGGTTTTCCCGCTCGAAATCGATCCGCTCGCGCAGGATGGCGGCGCGATTATTGACGTGCCAGGGCATGCCCCACGTCGTCTTGTCCAGATGCGTATGAGCATCGATGAGACCGGGGACGGCGATTGCGCCATGGCCATCCTCAACCGGCATGCCGGGTTCGGCCTCAAATGCTCCGAAACCTGAAATCTTGCCGTTCCTGATCAAAATATCGCAGGCTTCGCCCGCCATGGGCCGTACGTTGCGCAGAAGAAGATCGTGCATGGAACTCACCTCAGTTTCGGATTGAGCGCATCGCGCAGCCAGTCACCCAGAAGGTTGACGGTGACGACGAGCAGGCAGAGCTGGAAAACAGGAAACAGCACGATCCACCAGGAACCGGAGAACAGGAACTGGTTGCCGATGCGGATCAATGTGCCGAGCGACGGCTGGCTGGGTGGCATGCCGATGCCGAGGAAGGACAAGGTCGCTTCCGTGAGGATCGCCATGCCGAAATTGAGCGTCGCGGCGACCATGATCGGTGTCAGCGTATTAGGCAGGATATGCGCCGCCATGATGCGACGGGCGGGCACGCCGATCAGCTTGGCGGCCTGGACATAGTCCTTGCCGGTTTCGACGATCGCCTGGGCACGCACCGTGCGGGCATATTGCACCCATGCCGAAAGCGCGATGGCGAGAATGAGCACGGCGGATGCACCGACCTCCCGCAGGCTGTCGGGCAGCATCTGCCGCACGACGGTGGAAACGAGGATGGCGACGAGAATGGTCGGAATGGACAGAGTGATATCGCCGATGCGCATCAACAGGCCGTCGGCAAAACCGCCGAAATACCCCGCCACCAGACCCGCCGTCATGCCGATGACCAGCGAGAGCACCACGGAGGCGACACCGATGACGATGGAGATGCGTGTGCCGTAGAGAATGGCGGACAGCATGTCCCGCCCCTGCGTATCCGTTCCCAAAAGAAACGGCCATTCGCCGCCCTCCTGCCAGATCGGTGGCAGCTCGGCCTTCCACATGTCGAGCGATGCACCGTCATAGGGGTTCTGAGGCGCTATCCACGGCGCGAAGATGGCGGCGAGGATCAATATTGCGAGGATGAGCGCGCTGATCTTGGCCGATTTGCTGCGGCTGAACGACCAATAGAGATCGCTGTCGCGCATGCGGCTGAAAAGAGAGCGGCGGGCGGGTTTATCGATTTGCGAGAGGTCTGTCATGAAACCGGCTCCCTTCGGTTAGCGCGCGGTGCGCAGACGCGGATCGATGACCGCATAAGCGATATCGACGAACGTGTTGAGGACAACGAAGATGAACGAGATGATGCAGAGATAGGCCGCCATGACGGGAATATCGAGGAAGGTGACCGCCTGAATGAACAGCATGCCCATGCCCGGCCACTGAAACACCGTTTCCGTGATGAGCGCGAATGCAATGAGCGAGCCGACATTCATCGTCGTCAGGGTCACCACCGGCATCAGACAGTTGCGCAGCGCATGACGGAAATAGATTCGCCAGCGCGGTATGCCGCGAGCCCGCGCAAATTTCACGAAATCCGACCGCAGAACCTCGAGCATTTCCGCACGCACCAGACGCATGACAAGCGTGATCTGGTAGAGCGAAAGCGCAATGGCCGGAAGAATGAGGGCCGCGCGTCCCGAGGAGGTCAAAAGCCCCGTCGACCACCAGCCAAGCTGGACGACATCACCGCGACCGAAGGCCGGCGCCCAACCGAGGGAGACGGAAAAGACCAGAATGAGAAGAATGCCAACAACGAAGCTTGGCAGGGAAACCCCGACGATCGACAGGAACTGCAGCCCTTCCGTGTACCATTTCCCGCGCCGGATCGCCGTCAGAACGCCGAGAGGCAGGCCGACGACCAACGATATGACGGTCGCAACCAGCACCAGCTCAAGCGTTGCGGGAAATCTTTCCGCGATCAACGGCAGCACCTGCTGGCCGTTACGATAGGAAACGCCAAAATTGCCCTGTGCCGCGTCTTTGACAAACCGCAGATATTGCGTCGGCAGGCTGTCATTGAGGCCGAGCCGCTCACGCAACGCGGCGCGATCCTCCTGCGAGGTCTGTTCCCCGACCATCAGCTCGACGGGATCACCCGCCAGCCGAAAGATGAGAAAGGCGATAAGCGCGACGGAAAGCATGACCAGCACGGCATTTCCCAAACGCTTGATGATGAAAACCAGCATTGTTACCTCTCGGACGCGAGCCTGAATCACGCGGGCATTCAGGTTCGATCATTCTCTTCCTGAGACGGGCCACAGGTTACGCGGCATTCAAGAACTGCGGAACCGTTGCAACTTTGTCGACAATTTTTAACGCAGCTTCACCCAAAACACATACCCAGGCAGGTGATGTGGCATGTGAGCGGATGTCTGCTGAAGACAGGCGAGGCGCTCGGTCTTGCGACCGGCGCCTCGCTTGCAATCCGTCTTATTTGTCGAGCTGGGTCAGCCAGTGGCGTGGCTTGTTGTCGGCGCGGAAGTCAACGCTTTTGACCTTGGCCAACATAGCCCAGGCAATCGGCTGCTGGTGCAGCGGCACGAGCATGGTCTCGTCCTTGGCGATTTTCAGCGCGGCCTCTTCGAGCGCCAGGCGCTTGGTATTGTCCTGCTCCTGCGCTGCCTGCGCGACAAGCTTGTCAATTTCCGGGTTGGACCAGCCGCCGTAATTGGAGACGCCCATCGCACCCTTGCGGGTCGAGAGGATCTGCGACAGCATCGAGAAGGCGTCGAGCGTCGGCTCGTTGGCCCAGCTGAGGTTGAAAACATCAGCCTTGCCGCCATTGCGCTTGGGCGATTGCACCGAACGCGGCGCGATATCGATGGTCGGCTGGAAACCGCCGCGCTTCAACATGTTGGCAACGCCCGAGCAGATATCCTCTTCGTTGACGCTCTCATCATTCATGCAGGTATAGGTGAAGGCAAGGTTCTTCATGCCGGCATCGGCAAGCAGCTTCTGCGCCTTGGCTGGATCAGCCGGTTCGTAAGTATCGAGCGACTTGGCATATCCCGCGATTTCCGGCGCAATCAGCGAGCCGGACGGTCTTGCGAGACCACGCATGACTTTCTTGTTGATCAGGTCACGGTCGACGGATGCTTCAAAGGCCTGACGGACACGCAGATCGTTGAAGGGGTTCGGCTTGCCATCCTCCAGCTTTTCGCGGCGGTTAAAGCCGATGAAAAGCGTGCGAAGCTCGGTGCGCTTCTTGACCGTGATATTGGGCGAGGATTCAAGGCGCGGCAAATCCTGGATCGGGGCGGAATCGATGAGGTCGATTTCACCTGACAGCAGTGCCGCAACGCGTGTTGCCGCAGATGCGATCGGCACGAATTCGATGCGGTCGAGGTTGTGCTTCTTCTGATCCCACCAGCCTTCATTGGCGACCAGCACAGTCTTGCTGTCGGGAACGCGGCTTTCGAGCTTGAACGGGCCGGTACCGTTGGTGTGCATGGTGGTGTAGCCATCAACCTTCGACGCGAAGTCGGTGGGCTTTTCGCTATTGTTATCTTTCAACCACTTGGCATTAAAAATGAAGATGTTGGTGATGTCGTTCAGAAAGAGCGAGGTGGGCGCGTTGACGTCAAGGTCAACCGTGTAGTCGTCCACCTTTTTAACGCCGGCGAAAATCGGGATATTGCCCCGCAGCGGCGATGTTGCGTCCGAAGCGCGCGTGAAGGATGCAACCACATCATCAGCGGTAAAGTCTGCGCCGTCATGGAACTTCACACCCTTGCGCAGGGTAAAACGCCAGGTCTTTCCGTCAATCAGCTTCCACTCGGTGGCAAGCGCGGGCTCGATCTGGAAGTCCGGCCCGTAACGAACGAGGCCCTCATAAATATGGTTCAGAAAAGCGAGATTGGATGTCGACGGCACCGAATATGGGTCTAGCGAATAGAGATCGGCGCGGCCGCCCCAGCGGAGGGTCTCCGCATTGGCAGGAACGGCAATGGCGGCGGCAGCCATGGCCGCCAGGACGAAACTTCTGATACGGGACATTTGATCCCCCCCTTTTTATAAATCGTTGGAAGACCGGCAGGCGGTCCGGTCGGGCAAAGGGAGTATTGTTTCGCTCAAGCTTATTGTCAATAATATTGTTGACAATTATCGTACTCAAAATTGCAAGTTTTTGGATACGAGTTCAAAAGAGGGAGGACGGAATATGGCAGGCTTTCTGCTGCTGCACGGGACGGTCGTCACGGTCGACAAGGAGCGGCGCATTATTGAAGACGGCGCACTGGCCATAGAGGGCGACAGGATTGTCGACATCGGCAATGTGGGTGAACTGGAACCCCGTCATGAAGGCAAGGAGGTTATCGACTGCAGGGGAAAACTGATCATCCCCGGCCTGATCGATGCCCATGGCCACGCAGGCCACGCGCTTCTTCGCAGCATCGCAGCCGACACCAATGCGATGTGGATGAAAATCATCACCCCGACATACTATCACTACGTGACCCGTGACTACTGGTATGCCGATGGGCTGATTTCCGGCATTGAACGGCTGCGAGCCGGCGTGACGACCGGGGCCAGCATCATCACCTCCATGCCGCGCGCGGATGATCCCGTCTTCGCCATCAACCATGCCCGCGCCTATAGCGAACTCGGCCTTCGCGAAATTATCTGCGTTGGGCCGTCGGGCCTTCCCTGGCCTCATCGCGTCACGCGATGGGAGAGCGGTCAGCCCGAACGTCGCGAGGTGAGCTTCGACGAGATGATGGAGGGCAGCGAAGCCGTGATCGAGGCATTGCATGGAAGCGCCGATGGCCGCATCAGCGTTTTCCTGACGCCTTTCACCATCGTGCCTTCGGTCGAACCATCAAATGCATCGACGCCCGATCAGGCTGTGAAACTGACCGAGGGCGACAGGATGCAGGCCCGCCGGATACGCGAAATGGCGCGCAAGACCGGTGTCAGGCTTCACTCAGACGCCTTTGCCGGGCAAATCCGAATGGCGTTTCAGGACAAGGAAAATGCCCTGCTTGGCCCGGACATTCACCTCCAGCACTGCTGGGGTATCTCCCATGACGAGATCGACATATTGGCGGAGACCGGCACCCGCGTGACCCACGCGCCGCCGGGCCGCGCAACCCCGATTATGGAAATGATGTCGAAAGACATTCGTGTCGCTATCACCACCGATGGTGCAGCCCCGAGCCGCCATTTCGACATGTTGCAGACGGCGCGCCTGGCGCAATTCACCCAGCATCTCCTGCACAATCATGACCGCTACCTGCTGCCGCCCGGCAAAATATTTGAGATGATCACGATCGACGCCGCCCACGCCATTGGCATGGAAGACGAGATCGGTTCACTTGAAATCGGCAAGAAGGCTGACGTCGTCATCATAGATATGCGCAAGCCTCACCTGATGCCCATGTGGATGCCGGTCCACCGTCTGGTACATCAGGTCCTTGGCAGCGATGTCGATACCGTCTTTGTGGACGGTAAAATGCTGATGGAAAACGGGCGGGTCCTGACGGCAGATGTCGATGCCGCCATTACCTTTGGCCAACAGGAAGCCATGGCGCTGGCAGAGCGGGCCGGTCTGAAAGCACATATGCATGATCCGGGCTGGGGTCGCCTGCTGCGTACATTCAACGAACCGGTGCGCCCTCCGCGTCCGCCAGAAGATGCGAGCTATCGCGCGAGCGAGCATGGGCCCGATAAGGATCGATAAATCAACAGGCTGTGGCAAGCCCTCATTCATGGGCCCGCCAGCATCACGACAAAAACTCCCCGGCCTGGAGGGGTCCGGGGAGCAAACCTGACATCATGTCAGGAACTTTGACTGGAGTTAGTCACTCACCCGCCCGGAGACGGGGTGGATCTGAGTTATCCAACTCTGCTTCGCTTTTTGCTTGTAAGTTCTATTAGAACGAACGCTGCAGGCGAATGAAACCGGTCCAGCTATCGCCACCGCCGTTTACGCCCTTCGTGCCGTCGACGTCCTGGTAGGTGACGGAAGCCAGCGTGGAGAGGCCAGAGGTGATCTTGTAGCCAGCCGCTACGCCAGCGCGCCATGCATCACGGTTGCCGACGAAGTTGTTGTTAGCGCCGATGTCGATCGTGCCGAAGTACTGGAAGCCGGGGGTGATGGTCAGCTTGTCAGTTGCCTTGATGGCGTATTCAGCAGCAACCGTCCACTCGGACTCTTCGTAGTAGTAGTTGGCGCCGGAAGCCCAGGCACCGGAGATACCGAGCGTGCCCGGACCGATGTCAGCCGTGATGATTGCACGGATTGCACCGTTTTCCTGGTTCGTGTCGTAACCGCCGAGCAGGTTGGCCTTAACGCCGCCGAACTTGGCGCCGATGATGGCGCTGATGCCGACATCGTTCGTATTGGTCTGGAACTTTCCGCCCTTGGTAACGCCGAGTTCAGACGTGCCCTTGCGCGCACCTTCAAGTTCATCAACGCCGGCGCCAACATAGAAGGAACCAGCGTCGTAGGTGTAGCGAGCGCTGTTCATGCGGGTGCGGTTGGAGCTGAGCTGGCCGTACTCGCCGGAGAGACCATCATCCCACCAGTTGTAGTAATAACCGACCTTCAGGCCGCTGAGTTCGATGAAGGCCTGGTCAAGGATAGCACCCTTGTCCGTATCGTTGTCAGCCTGCGCACGAAAACCGATGTAGCCACGCAGAGCGCCAAGCTCGGTGTCGGTGCGGGTGTCGATGTTGAACTGAGCGCGGGTGAACGACTCCCAGTCAGAGGTGCCGGACATGTTACGACCGAAGTCGGTCTGGAAACGAACGTAACCGTCGAACTTCAGGCAGGTATCGGTGCCGGGGATGTAGAAGAAGCCGGTGCCGAAAGCGTCGCAAACGCGAACATATTCCATGGCCTCGGGCTCGGCAGCGACGATAGCGTCAGCGGCCTGTGCGCCGGATACTGATGCGAGAGCAGCAGCGGAGCCGATCAGAAGGCTCTTGATGTTCATTTGTAATCTCCAGTCAAAATTTTTCAACAAATGCGCAAATTTGAGGGCTGGTCTTTCCCTGCCGCCCGCTTCCCTGCGCTGATTGAGCAAATGACAGAAACTGCCGGGGAGTCGCAATTCAAATCGGACAAATCGAAATACAATATAAGTACACATTCGGATTAAGTAGTAAAAATACAACAAATCATTAGTTTAAAATATAGTAATTTTGTCATTTATTTAGAAAAAATTCTTTTTATTACTAAGATTAAATATTATAACGTGAGTATATTATTATGTTGCAAAACATGGGAGGAGCCTCTTGCAATCCAGCAAAAGACCGAAAACACACTCATTTGCGAGATAAGGCAGCTAAGACTTTCGTTGCGAAGCCGAGAGCGAGGAGGAGAAGTGCGCGGAAACAAAACGGCGCATTGCGGCAGACATGGCGGCATGCCCGCAGCTCCGACAAATCCGCTAAAGATGAGGGCTTATAGCCTGTCGCTGGAAAGGCCCGTGGGGAATGTCGTCGTGTTCCCCAGCATTGCCTTGATCGCGTCCGCTGGCAGAGGTCGGCTGAAATAATAGCCCTGACCGTAAGGACAGCCCGCCATGCGCAGGAACGCGGCCTGCTCGGCGGTTTCCACGCCTTCGGCAATAACATCGATGTCCAGCGATCCCGCAAGCTGGATCATGATCGTGACGATGGCGCTATCCTTGGTTTTTTCCGGCAGATGGGTCAGGAACGACCGGTCTATCTTCATGCAGGATAGCGGGAATGTCTTGAGCATGCCAAGGCAGGAGTAGCCAATGCCGAAATCGTCCAGCGCCAGGCTGACACCCATCTGTTTTATGGCGCGCATGATCCGCACCGATGCCTCAACATCCTGAATGATCAGCGTCTCGGTGATCTCGATTTCCAGAAGGGATGGCGCAAGCCCGGTTTCCTTCAGTACCGACCTTATCTGCTGCACCAGCCCGCCCTGAAACTGCCGTGGCGAGATATTGACCGCCATCTTGACCGGCGAGAGGCCGGCGGCAACCCATGCCTGCGCCTGATGACAGGCCTTTCTGAGGATGTTTGCCCCGAGTTCGACGATCAGTCCGGTTTCTTCCGCAAGCCCGATGAATTCCGCAGGGCCGAGCAGACCTTCCGCAGGATGCTGCCAGCGCACAAGCGCCTCCACGCCGCTGATCCGGCCGCTCGCAAGATCGACCTGCGGCTGGAAATGCAGGACGAACTCATCCCTTTCCACGGCCTTGCGCAACTCCTCGATCCGGGTGAATTTCTTTCGCAGATCATCCGCCATGTTCGGCGTGAAGGTGGCAATGCTGTCGCGCCCGTTATGTTTGGCCTCATACATGGCAAGATCGGCCGCCGCGACGATTTCCGCTGTGGTTTCCCCGTGTTCCGGAAAAAAGGCCATGCCGATGCTGCAGGTGACCTTGATATCGTAATTGCCGATGCGCAAGGGCTGCGAGACCGCGGCCCGGATGCGCTGCAGACGGTTTTCGGCATCATCCTTGCGTTCTTCGAGAATGATGACGAACTCGTCGCCGCCCACCCTCAGAACCAGATCGTTTTGTCTCAGGCTCGCCGCAATGCGCTCGGCGGTTTTCGACAGCAGCGCATCGCCGATGCTGTGGCCGAGCGTATCGTTGATCTGCTTGAAATTATCGAGGTCGAGAAACCCGATACCGACCCTTCTGTTCGCCTTTGCCGCCGCCGCCAATATCTCCGGCAGCCGGGTATCGAGAAAGCGGCGATTGGGTAGCCGGGTCAGCATGTCGTGATCCGCCAGAAAGGCGATGTGTTCAGCGGCCCTTTTGCGATCGATCGCCAGACCCGCCATGCGCGCCGCAGCACCGATAAATTCCACCAGCGCCGCATCGGGCTTGCGGCTGGCAAGCCTGCACCAGACGAAACCATGCGCCTTGCCTTCACTGGCGGGAATATCGAAACTGAAGGCCGTATCTTCCGCCGAATAAGCAAGGCTTGCGGGATCGCTGACGTCGGAAATGACCGCGGTCAACCCTGCCTGCTGTGCCAGGGCGGGTGAAAGATAAACGGATGGTTCCCCCACCGCCGCCTCGAATACCCGCACGGCGCAGGCAAGGCCGGTGGCCAGATTTTCGATGGCCTTGACGAATTCCTCGAGAAAATCCTCGATGCGCGCCGCCGCCACAATCATTTCCAGAATATGCGCCTGCGCCTGAAGCAATCGTTCCGAGGCTTTTTTCTGGGTGATATCGCGCGAAGCGCCCACGACGCCGATGATCTTGCCGGTCTTGTCCTTCAGCGGCACGCGCGACATCATCAGCCAGCGATCGATATCGCCGCGCATGGCGCGTTCTTCATAACCGAGATCCGGTTCGCCCGTGCGCATCACCCGCGCTTCGGTATCGGGAATGCCGGCGTGCCGTGCCGCTTCGCCATGAATATCGTAATCGGTGAGCCCGATCAGTTCCTCGACGCTTTCAAAGCCGTTTTCGGTGACGATGGCACGGTTGGCAAAAAGAAAGCGCCCTTCCAGATCCTTGGCATAGATAAAATCCGGCACATGGTCGATCATCGCTTCCAGAAGCGTGTGCCGGCCGGAGGGACTGGCATTTTCGCCCGGCGCTGGAGAGGCAGAGGGCGATATGTCGCGCTTATCTTGCGACATCCGGTTCTCTTCGGGTGTCTTCGGACCTTTGGAACGCACCTCTACGCCTCATCACTTTAGCAGGAAGCAAAATAGTAGGATTATACATGTTATATAATGATGAACGATGAATAGAGATTGCGGGAAATACTCCTTTTACCATCGACGAACAACCGGTAGCATGAACCGAAACGGCGCGACAAAAGCCGCGCCGTGCGATGGTCAACGGAAAAGAGTGAGCTTACACGACCGGTGTCGGCAGTTCCTTGCCGGCAAAATGCGCGTCGAGATTGGCCAGAACGAGGTCGGCCATGGCGCGCCGCGTCTGGTGCGTGCCGCTGCCGACATGTGGGGCAAGCGTGACGTTGTCGAAGGCGAAAAGCGCTTCCGGAACGCGTGGCTCGTCCTCAAAGACGTCGAGGGCCGCACCACCAATCGTGCCGTTCGAAAGCGCCTCGACCAGTGCCTTTTCATCCACCAGCGAACCGCGCGCCACGTTGACCAGCACGCCCTGGGGCCCAAGCGCCTTCAGAACATCCGCATTGACGATGTGGCGCGTTTCGGCGGTGGCAGCGGCGGCGATGATCAAGACGTCACAGTTCGCCGCCAGCGTCTCGATGCTGTCGTAATAATCATAGACGACATCGCGGCGGTTTCTGGCGGTGTAGGAAATGCGTGCATCAAAACCTTCGAGCCTCTTTGCGATTGCCTGGCCGATGCGGCCGAGACCGAAAATGCCGTAACGACGGCCGGCCACACGGGTGGAAAGCCCCATATCGCCTTTCAGCCACTGCCCGGTGCGCACATACTGGTCCGCCTGCGGCAGCTTGCGCGCCTGCGCCAGAACAAGACCAAGCGCCAGATCAGCAACATCAGCCGTCAATACGTCAGGCGTGTTGGAAACGCGGAAACCGCGCCGTTTCGCGTCAGTCAGATCGACCTTGTCGAAACCGACGCCGTTAATGGCGACTATTTCGAGGTTGGGAAGTGCAGCACCAATATCTGCCGGCAGGCCGATATGGCCGCCGGTGACGACGCCGCGGACTGCAGCGCCCTTTTCAGCAAGGAACGCCGCCTTGTCTGCCGCTTCGAACAGGCGGTGCACGGTGAAGCGCTGCGCGAGTTCCTGTTCCAGTGCCGGGATGAGCGGGCACAGTTGCACGATTTCAGTGGTCATGAACTTTCCTTTGCGCCGGTGAACTACTTCACATCGGCCTTGACGAATTGCCGGAGTTCCGGCGTTTGCGGATTGGCGAACAGTTCGGACGAACGGCCCTGCTCCCAGATCTTGCCCTTGTGCATGAAGATGGTTTCGGTCGCCACGCGGCGCGCAAAAGCCATTTCGTGGGTCACGAGGATCATGGTCATGCCGCCCTTGGCGAGGTTTTCCATGACGGTCAGCACTTCCTCGGTCAGTTCAGGATCGAGCGCCGAGGTCACCTCGTCGAACAGCATCACCTTCGGCCGCATGGCAAGCGAGCGGGCAATCGCCACGCGCTGCTGCTGGCCGCCGGACAGCTGGTCAGGATAGGAATCGAATTTCTCCGACAGGCCGACGAGTTGCAGAACCTCGCGGGCGATATCCTTCGTTTCCGATTTCGCCACATCCTTGACGATGCGCGGCGCGAGCATGATGTTCTCACCGACCGTCAGGTGCGGGAAAAGATTGTAGCTCTGGAAGACGATGCCGACATCGGTGCGCAGCTTGCGCAACGCCTTGGGGTCTTCCCCTAAAGCATGACCGGCGATTTCGATGCGGCCGGAATTGATCTTCTCCAGCCCGTTCATGCAGCGCAGCAGCGTGCTCTTGCCCGAGCCCGAGCGGCCGATGAGGGCAAAGACTTCACCGCGACCGACCGTCAGCGACACGCCTTTGAGGACTTCCAGAGCGCCAAAGCTCTTGTGAACGTTTTCAACGATTACTTCCGGCATGAAGCCTCCTTTCCAGCCAACGCGACAGCTGGGACAACGGGTAGCAGACGATTAAATAAAGCACGGCCACCGCGACGAAGACGCGGAACGGCTGGAACGTGGCATTGTTGATGAGCTGCCCCGCTCTCGCCAGTTCGACGAAACCGATGATCGATGCGATGGACGTATTCTTGACGACCTGAACGGCAAAACCGACGGTCGGCGGCAGGGAAATGCGGATCGCCTGCGGC
>JAEXMK010000201.1 GCA_023444445.1 Pseudomonadota bacterium
GCCCGAATTTTCAGGCGGCTTTTTTGTTATTTTGCCGCCTGTCATCGGGCCTGAACAACAGGAAGTACGAAAGAAATGGTAACGATCATTCAGGATGACGGAGCGGAAACCTACGAGACGAAAGGCGGCATCAAAGTCAGCCGGAAGCGCCGGCCCGCCGATTATGCCAACGCCATCGACAATTATGTAGAAAAGCTCGATTCCCATCGCGGCGCGGTTTTTTCGTCCAACTATGAATATCCGGGCCGTTACACCCGTTGGGATACGGCCATCATCGATCCTCCGCTCGGCATTTCCTGTTTCGGCCGCAAAATGTGGATTGAGGCCTATAATGGCCGTGGCGAAGTGCTGCTCGATTTCATTACCGAAAAGCTGAAGGCGACACCCGACCTTACCCTCGGCGCCTCCTCGAGCCGCCGTCTTGATCTTATCGTCAACGAACCGGACCGCGTCTTCACTGAAGAAGAACGCTCGAAAATCCCAACTGTCTTTACCGCTCTCAGAGCGATCGTTGATCTCTTCTATTCGAGCGCGGATTCGGCAATCGGCCTGTTCGGCGCCTTCGGTTACGACCTCGCCTTCCAGTTCGACGCCATCAAGCTGTCGCTGGCGCGCCCGAAAGACCAGCGCGACATGGTGTTGTTCCTGCCCGATGAAATCCTGGTCGTTGACCACTATTCCGCCAAAGCCTGGATCGACCGCTACGATTTCGAAAAGGACGGCGTGACGACGGACGGCAAGTCCTCCGACATTACCCCTGAGCCCTTCAAGACCACCGACACGATCCCGCCCAAGGGCGATCATCGTCCCGGCGAATATTCCGAACTTGTCGTGAAGGCCAAGGAAAGCTTCCGCCGCGGCGATCTGTTCGAGGTCGTTCCCGGCCAGAAGTTCATGGAACGCTGCGAAAGCAATCCGTCGGCGATTTCCCGCCGCCTGAAGGCGATCAACCCGTCCCCCTACTCCTTCTTCATCAATCTCGGCCATCAGGAATATCTGGTCGGCGCTTCGCCGGAAATGTTCGTGCGCGTCTCCGGCCGCCGAATCGAGACCTGCCCGATCTCAGGCACCATCAAGCGCGGCGACGATCCGATTGCCGACAGCGAACAGATTCTGAAGCTGCTCAACTCGAAGAAGGATGAGTCCGAACTGACCATGTGTTCGGATGTGGACCGCAACGACAAGAGCCGCGTCTGCGAACCCGGTTCGGTCAAGGTCATCGGCCGCCGCCAGATCGAGATGTATTCGCGCCTCATCCACACGGTGGACCATATCGAAGGCCGCCTGCGAGACGATATGGACGCCTTTGACGGCTTCCTCAGCCACGCCTGGGCCGTCACGGTAACCGGTGCACCGAAGCTCTGGGCCATGCGTTTCATTGAAGGCCATGAAAAGAGCCCGCGCGCCTGGTATGGTGGCGCGATCGGCATGGTCGGCTTCAATGGCGACATGAATACCGGTCTGACCCTGCGCACCATTCGCATCAAGGACGGCATCGCCGAAGTGCGCGCCGGCGCGACCCTGCTCAACGATTCCAATCCGCAGGAAGAAGAAGCCGAAACCGAACTGAAGGCCTCCGCCATGATCGCTGCCATTCGCGATGCAAAAAGCACCAACGCCGCCGCCACCAAACGTGATGCCGCCAAGGTCGGCACCGGCGTCAAAATCCTGCTCGTCGACCACGAAGACAGCTTCGTGCACACACTGGCGAATTATTTCCGCCAGACGGGTGCAACGGTCTCGACCGTTAGAACACCTGTCGCGGCCGAAGTCTTCGATCGCTTCCAGCCCGATCTCGTCGTCCTCTCCCCCGGACCGGGCAACCCGACGGACTTCGACTGCAAGGCGACAATCAAGGCCGCCCGCGCGCGGGAACTGCCGATCTTCGGCGTCTGCCTTGGCCTCCAGGCTCTGGCGGAAGCCTACGGCGGCGAGTTGCGCCAGCTTGCGGTGCCGATGCATGGCAAGCCGTCGCGTATTCGCGTACTGGAGCCCGGCCTGGTCTTCTCCGGCCTCGGCAAGGAAGTGACCGTTGGCCGTTACCACTCGATCTTCGCCGATCCCACCACGCTGCCGCGTGATTTCATTATCACCGCGGAAAGCGAGGACGGCACGATCATGGGCATCGAACACGCCAAGGAGCCGGTGGCCGCCGTTCAGTTCCACCCGGAATCGATCATGACGCTCGGCCATGACGCCGGCATGCGGATGATCGAGAACGTGGTGGTGCATCTGACCCGCAAGGCGAAGACCAAGGCGGCATGAGAACGGCAACCGACGCCATCAGCATCGAGCCGATCCGGGCGGAGCACGTTGAAAGCTTTCACCGTGCACTCGATGCGGTGTCGCGTGAGCGGAAATATCTGAGTTTTCTGGAGGCGCCGCCGCTCGAAGCGGTGCGCGTCTTCGTTCTCGACATGATTGAGAACGACCATCCTCAATTGGTAGCGATTGCGGATGGCGAAGTGGCCGGCTGGTGCGACATTCGCCGCCAGGACAGAGCAACCCGCGCCCATTGCGGCACACTCGGCATGGGTATCCTGCCAGCCTACCGCGACAATGGGCTTGGCGCGCAGCTGATGCGGCGGACACTCGATGCCGCCCGTCAATGCGGGCTTCACCGGGTCGAGTTAAGCGTACACGCGGACAATGCAAGAGCAATCGCGCTTTATGAAAAGATAGGTTTTGTGCATGAAGGCCGCGCGCGCGAGGCCGTCCTGATCGACGGGCGTCACATCGACAGCCTCAACATGGCGATCATCTTCGGATAATTAAGCCCTCGGCAGCGAGGCGGAGATACATAGCGCGAATTTCTTCAGCAGTTGCATGTCGAAGTGCCCTTCCCGGCGCAGCATCCACGTCAGCGCGTCATTCGCCGTCCATGGCTTCTTGTAGGGCCTGACCGAGGTGACCGCGTCATAAACGTCACAAATCGCGGCGAGGCGGGCGTATAGGCTCAATTCGCTACCGACACGACCGTTGGGATAACCCCCGCCATCGACCCGCTCATGGTGATTGAAACACACATCGAGAACCATCTCAGGCATCTCCTCGTCGCGCGACAGAATATCGCGGCCGAAGACAGGGTGCATGTTGATGATTTCCCGCTCCCGGGCGTCAAGGCTCTCCGTCTTGTTGAGAATCGAAGACGGTATTTCCACCTTGCCTATATCGTGAAGCAGGCCGCTGACACCGAGAAGCTTAACCGTCTCCTTCTTAAGTCCGAGATAGTTGCCGAACAGGACCATCAGGCCGCTGACGGAGACGGAATGAACAAAGGTCGTCTCATCCTTCGATTTCAGACGGGTAACGCCGATAAAAACAGCAGGATTGTTTTGAACCGCATCGGCAATCTTGTCCGCCGCCTCAGTCATCCCCTCAAACAAGACAGGTCCGCCGTTCTCGGCAACGGAAAACGTCTCCGCGATTGCATCGGCGGCCGAACGTACAGACTGGGTAACGGCCGCAACCGCGGCCGGCGATGTGTCGGGCTTTGCCGGGGCGGCGTGCGTGGAGAGGCCGACATCCGTTCCCTTGGCAGTATTGATGACAATACTCTCCGCGCCCGATCGCTTCAGTTGTTGCACCGCCTCCTCGCGCTGCAAAAGGAAACGGTGCTTCTGTGAAATTTTTTGGTTCGACAACGTCCCTTCGACCGCTTCGATAAACATGCCGACAGCCAATTGCTGCGTTGAAATTCGTTTTAACATCAGATTCTTTTGTTTTCCTTCCCGGGAATGATAGCCTCGGCCCGCAACCCGTGAGACCATCGGCACGACTGATTTCCCCCTCGAAACACCAATACGCCCTCCCGGCGTTGCTTAAATATATGACACGTTAAATAAGATAGCACGAATATGAAAATTTTTTACTATCACTATATTTAAAACAGGAGGAAAAATGCCTAAAAAAATCTAAAGACAACCGTAGAATGTAAATGAAGAAAAATATCGCATGCGAATAATACCAGGAGGCGAGAAAACGCCATGAAGTCACATCTTGAATCGCGCATCGATCAGGGTACGGGCCGCGAACCGGCAGATATTGTTCTCAAAGGCGGCCGATTCTTCGACCTAGTGACCGGGGAACTTGTTGCTTCCGATATTGCTATTTGCGGCGATACTGTCGTTGGCACATGTGGCGACTATAAGGGGCGGCAGGAAATCGATATTTCCGGAAAAATCGTCGTTCCCGGCTTCATCGATACACATCTCCATATCGAATCCTCACTGGTCACGCCGCATGAGTTCGACCGCTGCGTTCTGCCCTATGGCGTCACCACCGCCATCTGCGACCCCCATGAGATTGCCAATGTGCTGGGCACGGAAGGGCTTCAGTTCTTCCTCGACAGCGCCATGGAAACCATCATGGACATCCGGGTGCAACTGTCCTCCTGCGTGCCCGCTACCCATCTGGAAACATCAGGCGCCGACCTGCCGATTGAAAAGCTGCTGCCGTTCCGAAATCACCCAAAGGTCATCGGACTTGCCGAATTCATGAATTTCCCTGGCGTCATCCACAAGGACCCGGTGTGCATGGCAAAGCTGGGGGCCTTTCAGGGCCAGCATATCGATGGGCACGCACCGCTTCTGTCGGGAACGGCGCTCAACGGTTATCTCGCCGCCGGCATCCGCACGGAGCACGAGTGCACGAGCGCCCGGGAGGCGCTGGAGAAAATCCGCAAGGGCATGCATATCCTGGTGCGCGAGGGCTCGGTCTCGAAAGACCTGCACGCCCTGATGCCGATCATCACCGAGCGCCTCTCGCCCTATCTGGCGCTCTGCACCGATGACCGCAACCCGCTCGACATCGCCGAACAGGGCCATCTCGATTATATGATCCGCACGGCGATCGCCAGCGGCGTGGAACCACTCGCCATCTATCGTGCAGCCTCGATTTCCGCCGCGAAAGCCTTTGGCCTGCGCGATCGCGGTCTTGTCGCGCCCGGCTGGCGCGCCGATCTCGTGGTCATCGACAGCCTGCAGAACTGCAAGGCCAGCCTCGTGCTTTCCGGCGGCCGGGTCGTCGATGACGCCCTGTTTGCCACCCGCAAGCCGGTCGCCCCTGTCGGCCTCGACAGCGTCAAGGCAAGGCCGGTGCTGGCGGCCCATTTCGGCGTACCGGTGACGGAAGGTGAAAGCCCCGTCATGGGCGTGCTTCCCGGCAAGATCATCACCGAGCACCGGCGCTACAAGCTGCCGACGGATGGCAACCAGACCACCGTCGATCTCGAAAACGACATCATCAAGGTCGCCGTCATCGAACGCCATGGCAAGAACGGCAATCACGCCAACGGCTTCGTTCAGGGCTTCGGCCTGAAGAAGGGCGCGATCGCCTCCACCGTCGGCCATGACAGCCACAATATCTGCGTCGTCGGCGTGAATGAGGACGACATGGCGCTAGCCGCCAACCGGCTCGGCGAAATCAAGGGTGGTTTTGTGGTTGTGGAAGACGGCAGGGTGACCGGCGAGATCGCTTTGCCCGTGGCAGGGCTGATGAGCCTGGAACCCTTTGAAACCGTTCGCGACACATTGCATACACTCAGAAAAGCAGCCTATGCGCTCGGCACCACGCTGGAAGAACCCTTCCTGCAGGTCGCCTTCCTGCCATTGCCCGTCATCCCGCATTTGAAGATTTCGGATATGGGCATGGTGGATGTGGATCGGTTTGCGCTGATCTGATCGACTTAAACAATCGAGAACGTTATCCGCGTTTTTGAGGCGCGGACGACATTCTCAGGTCTTCGTTTCCGACGGCCAGGTAACGTAATAATACCTGTCTGCGACCTTCCCGAAGTAAGCATTGGCTCCCGTCGTTTTATCGACATAGTTTCCGTTGTTGGCCTTGGAAAGACTTCCGTCATCGCCGCGTTTGAGGTGAGCATTCAGGAAATCGACCCAATCGGTCTTGGCGATATCGGTCGAGGCTGCGGGCTTGGCACTTTTCTGGCTTGGATCCCATGCATTGACTGCCTTGCCCTTCGTTGGGTCTGACACTTGCATGCGCCCGCCCCCAAGAGCATCCATCATTGACCGCGACCGCAGATATTGCGCAGGGTCATCACCCGATGTGGAAAGCTTGGCTTTCAGAGCCTGCATAAAAACAGACGACGTCATGTCGTCAGTTGAAGACGTTTGCGGGATAAACGAGCTTTGAGGGCTGCTTGCCGATTGGGAAGACACAGATACCTGGGCAGATTTAGCAGACGCAGAGGAAGCCCGAACAGATGACTGGCCAGCAGAAAAGGTGTTTCTGATGGATGGAAGGCCCGATTGCTGCGGTTTGGTGCGCGGAGAGCGGGAGCTACCGCTGGCAGACCGACCAAGACCCTTGAACGAAATAGCGATTAAAAACTCCTGCACAACAAAAGGCGTCGGTTGAAATAATTGACGACCAAACTATTAGTGCGAGAAGCTTGCGTTGAACTTGATTTAATTACAGATTCTGAAGTATTAAATATTTTATATTATCAAAAATTTCGAATATTAAATAATAGGAAAATTTTTAATCGCTGCCTATGCTACAACTATCGAGGACGTAATACTCTGCGAAAATAAACCACCCGCTCCGTTTCCTCAAATCCCAGCGCCGCATGCATGCGGTGAGAGCCAACATTGGTAATATCAGCATCGGACGCGAGTTCGCTGACACCCTGTGTGATCGCCCAGCGGGTCACTTCCTCCACAAGCGCTGCGGCTACACCTTGCCCGCGAAACGCCTCCTCGACATAAATTCCCTCGAGAAAGGCCACGGGTGAGGTATCGCAGCCGTTGACGTAATCGCGCCGCAGGCTGACCTCGGCAAAACCAATGGCCAGTCCAGCCGGATCGTGGACAATAAATCCAGCACCGGATTCGCAGACGCCCTGCAACTCCGCCCTATGGACCGAGGGCGTGGTATCCGGCCAGAGGCGGTGCCGCAAAAGGCACCAGGCATCAGGGTAATCGGCAGCGTTGCCGATGGAAAATCGTCCGCTCACGCCACGATCCCGCAAAATGCATCCAGCCCCTCAAGCTTCACAATGTCAGCATCATAGAGCGGCCCAAAACCCGGCATCGGCAGTATATCCGTGACGTGCATGGTCTTCGGCACAGGAAACTCCACCGCATCGCGGGTCAGGTTGAAAACGAACAGCAATTTTTCATCACCCTTTTGGCGCGTGAAGGCCAGCACATCGAGATTGGTCTTGATGAAGTGCATGTCACCATCACGCAGCGCGCCATGGCTTTTGCGGAAGGACAAAACCGCCCGGTAATGGTTCAGTATGGAATCCGGCCTGCGCTCCTGCGCATCCACCGCCTGCATGGCGTGGACATAGGGCACCGGCAGCCAGGGCTTTTCAGCGTTTGAGAAACCGGCATTCGGTTTGCCCGTCTCCCACACCATCGGCGTGCGGCATCCGTCACGCCCCTTGAAGGCAGGCCAGAAACGGATGCCATAGGGATCGCGCAGATCTTCGAAGGCGAGTTCGGCTTCCGTCAAGCCCAGCTCCTCACCCTGATAAAGGCATATGGAACCACGCAGACTGGCAAGAACACAGATGGCGAGCTTTGCCACCCGTGTCTGCTCCTCCACGCTTTCGGAAAAACGGCTGAGGTGGCGCACGACGTCATGGTTGGAAAAGGCCCAGCACACCCAGCCATCCGTCACCACCTTGCCGAAGGTCTCGACCGAGCCGCGCAGGTGTTTTGCGCTGAAATCCGGCCCGAGAAGATCGAAGGTGTAGCACATGTTGAGCTTGTCATTACCGGATGTATAGGCCGCCACCGTCTTCAGTGACCGCGCTCCGTCGCCCACCTCTCCCACCGTGGCGCGGCCCTCATACTCGTCGAGCAGCGCGCGAAAACGCTTCAGGAAAGCCACGTTTTCCGGCCGCGTCTTGTCGTAGAGATGGTCCTGCATGCCATAGGGATTGACGTCGGAAGCATCGAGACCGAAACTTTCCTCGTCGAAAAGCGGCGGGTTGTCACGCAGAAGCTTGTCGTGGAAATAGTGGTTGACGGTATCGAGCCGGAAACCGTCCACGCCGCGATCCAACCAGAAACGTACCGTTTCCAGCAGCGCATCCAGAACATCCGGATTATGGAAATTGAGATCTGGCTGGGAGGCGAGGAAGCTGTGCATGTAATATTGCTTGCGCACGCCGTCCCATTCCCAGGCCGGGCCGCCGAACACGGAAAGCCAGTTGGTGGGCGCCGTGCCATCCGGCTTGGGATTGGCCCAGACATACCAGTCCGCCTTGCTGTTGGTGCGGCTCGCCCGGCTGTCCACGAACCAGGGATGCTGGTCCGACGTGTGCGAGATGACCTGGTCGATGATGACCTTCAGCCCCAGCCGGTGCGCCTCTGCCATCAGGGCGTCGAAATCGGCAAGCGTGCCGAACATCGGATCGACATTGCAATAATCGGAAACGTCATACCCCATATCGGCCATGGGCGAGGTGAAGAAGGGCGAGAGCCAGATGCCGTCGACACCGAGAGATGCGATATATGGCAGGCGTTTCGTCACCCCGGCAAGATCGCCATAGCCGTCGCCGGTCGTATCCTGAAACGAGCGCGGATAGACCTGATAGATCACCGCTCCCTTCCACCAGTCCGATTGTGCTTGAGGTTTGTGGACCGGGGCATAGGGCAGCGTCATCGGCGATCTCCTGTGGGCGTCTTGCCAGAGAATATAAAGCCGCTGCCTCCGCGTAAACCTTAACTTCGCACATGCACAAACGGCCAGAACCACCCTTGTCAGCGGCGCGCACTCGTCGTAAGCCGCATGGCTGGAAAAAACGGGAGGATAACGGCGTGGGCGGACGGTTTCTGTCGATTGGCGAATGCATGGTGGAATTGTCGCAGGCCGGCAACGGGCTGCTGCGCAAGGGTTTTGCCGGCGACACGTTCAATACCGCCTGGTATGCGCGCGCCTGCCTGCCGCAAGACTGGTCTGTCGATTATTTCACCGCTCTCGGCGATGATCCGCTGTCGGAAGACATGCTGGCCTTCATTGCGGAAGCCGGCATCGGCACGGAAAAAATCCGCCGCATCAAGGGCGGCACGCCTGGCCTCTACCTCATCAATCTGAAGGATGGCGAACGCACCTTCAGCTATTGGCGCAATGCCGCCGCTGCAAGACAGCTCGCCGCGGATGCGGATCACCTGCGCAAAACGGTCGAAAGCGCGGATGTGGTCTATTTCTCCGGCATTACGCTCGCCATCCTCGCCTCCGCCCATGATGTCGATACATTCCTCGCCGAACTGCGCCGCGCCAGGGCGGCGGGCAAGCTGGTGGTCTTCGATCCCAACATCCGCCCGCGCCTTTGGGCGGACAAGGACGTCATGCTGGAGACGATCTCCAATGGCGCCCGCGCCGCGACGCTTGTCATGCCGAGCTTCGACGACGAGGCGAACCATTTCGGCGATGTCTCCGTGGAAGCGACCATTGCCCGTTACCGTTCGCTCGGTGTTGAGAACATCGTTGTGAAGGACGGCGCCAAGGGCGCAACGCTCGATTTCGGCGGCAGCCGCAGCCACGCCCCGGCAGTGAAAGCCGTGGACGTAGTGGATACGACAAGCGCCGGCGACAGCTTCAACGGCGCCTTCCTCGCCCGTTATGTGACTGGAAGTTCGCCGGAAGAGGCGGCCACCTTCGCCGCAAGGGCGGCGGCAACCGTCATCGGCCACCACGGCGCGCTGATCAGCCCCGAATTGCTCCCGCTTGTCGGATAGCCGCGACGTCCGGCCAGAAACCAAGGTTTCGGAGCCGTCCCAGACCCTGACATGATCCTGTAACACGCGCGCCGCATATACGGGCGGAAGCCGGGCAATGGGGATTCGCCCGTGCGCAGATGAGCAGGATCAGTGTTTCATGACGAGAATCACGATTGTCACAGATGCCTGGCACCCGCAGGTCAACGGCGTGGTTCGCTCGATCGAGAACACCAATACCGAACTGGCGCGGCTGGGCGTCGATGTGCGCATGGTCACGCCGCAGAGCTTTTACAGCATCCCCTGCCCCACCTATCCGGAAATCCGCCTGTCGGTCGCCGGTTATCGCCGCGTGGCGGCGGAGATCGAAAAAAGCCAGCCCTCCTTCGTGCATATTGCCACGGAAGGACCGCTGGGCTTTATGGCGCGGCGCTGGTGCGTAAAGAACCGCATGCGATTTTCCACCAGCTACCACACCCGCTTTCCCGAATATGTGGCGGCACGTTTTCCTGTGCCGGAAAGCTGGCTTTATGCCTTTGTGCGCTGGTTCCACAATGGCGGCAACACCTGCATGGTGGCCACCCCAAGCCTTGAGACCGAACTGGAAGCCCGCGGCGTTCGAAACCTCAAGCGCTGGAGCCGCGGCATCGACGCCGAACTTTTTCATCCCCGCCCGAAAACAAAGCTACCGTTTGATCTGCCGAGACCGATTTTCATGACCGTGGGACGTGTGGCGGTGGAGAAGAACCTGCCCGAATTCCTCGACCTCGACCTGCCGGGTTCCAAGGTGGTGATTGGCGATGGCCCTGCCCGCCACGACTTGCAGGAAAAATATCCCGATGTTCTCTTCACCGGCATCAAGACCGGTGAGGAACTGGCCGATGCCTATGCGCAGGCCGATGTCTTCGTTTTCCCGTCCAAGACGGACACCTTCGGCAATACCATTCTGGAAGCACTGGCCAGTGGCGTGCCCGTCGCCGCCTTTCCTGTTACCGGGCCGATCGACATTCTCGGCGGCAACCCGGCTGCCGGCGCTCTGGACAATAATCTGCGCGATGCCTGTTTGGCGGCACTTCATTGCTCACCACAGGCGGCGCTTACCCTTTCCAAAAGCTACAGCTGGGAAAAGGCCTCCAAACAATTCCTCGACAATGTCATCCATGCCGCCGGAAAATCTTTGCCGCTTCTGTCCCGTTCGCAGCTTGCCTGAAGGCAAGGCATCCCCGTTTTTTTGCGCGGAGCCAGTGGACGAAACATGACGGGAATGTCACAAGGCGATCAGGACGCGACTGCCGTTATCTTTAGAACGGGGTCGGGCTGCTGATTGACGTCAGGCGGCTGCCGCGAGATTACGCTGGCCGTCCTTATTCCGATAAATGCTGTTTACCAGGCACCGACCAGAGACTGGCCCGTCAGCGGCACGGCCCGTTCCTTTCCGTCTCGGTCCTTGACCGAGAGAGATGCGGCCATCTGTTTCGGCGACTTGCGGAACCAGTTGGCGGCGACGCTTGCCATATCTCCGATCGCCGCCTGTTTGTGCCATTCGGCAAAGCGCCTGGCTGTTGCTTCAGGCTCCGAACGATAAAAGAAATCGCCGGATTGGCCGAGATCGTTAATGGATGCCGCCATGACGGAGAGCGGCCGCTGGAACATTTTTGACGGCACGGAAAGCGCGTCCCCGCCCTGCGAAAAGGCCGGCGCCATGAAATCGATCGCCCAGCCGTCCGCCTCGATCCAGCAGTGGAAATTTTCGCCAGCACCTGTCACATAACCGTCGTCGCGATGATCCGCGAACAGGAGCACCTTTCCGCCAAGATTATAGGCCGCAAGCCCGCCCTTCGGCACCGCCTTCACCTTGTAGTGCTGCTGCAGGATGAAGGCGCCGAAAGTGCTGAAATACATCGAGGCCGAAGCGGGATCGGCGTTCTGGGCGATGAGCAGGCTGTTGATGACGCGGTAGATCCGCTGATAGTCGGTCTGCTTGATCAGCATGATTTTTACTCTTCAAAACAAGGCGTTGGATGAGCGTCCGCCGCTTGTTTCTTCTCCCCGAGGGGAGAAGTCCGCGGCAGCGGGATGAGGGGGCGAGGCTAGCGATATACGGAGAGGTTGCCCCCTCATCTGACCCTTCGGGCCATCTTCTCCCCGGCGGGGAGAAGAAACAGGCCGCGACGCCCGCGTCAGATCATCGCCGCTTCTTAGCCTTGCTTTCGAACGGATTGTCCGAGCCACGATAATGCACGCGGATCGGCACGCCCGGCATGTCGAAATCCTTGCGCAGGCCGTTCACCAGATAACGCGTATAGCTCTCCGGAATGGCTTCCGGGCGGGTGCAGGAAATCATGAAGGCCGGCGGGCGGGCCTTGACCTGCGTCATATATTTCAGCTTCAGGCGGCGGCCGGAAACGGCCGGCGGCGGATGTTGCGTGGTCTGCCCATCCAGCCAGCGGTTGAGCTTGGCGGTCGAGATACGGCGGTTCCAGATCTTGTCCGTATCGATGATGTTTTGCATCAGCCGGTCGAGACCATAACCCGTCTGGCCGGAGATCGGCACGGCACGAATGCCGCGCGCTTGCGGCAGAAGCCGCTCGGTCTTTTCGCGCAGATCGGCCAGATAGGCCTGCGGGTCTTCGACCAGATCCCATTTGTTGAAGGCGAGCACGGCAGCGCGGCCTTCGCGAATGACGAGATCGACCAGCTGCAAATCCTGCTTCTCGAACGGGATGGTGCTGTCGAACACGATCACGACCGTTTCGGCAAAACGAATGGAGCGCAGCGAATCCGCCACCGAGAGCTTCTCCAGCTTCTCCGTCACCTTGGCCTTGCGGCGCATACCGGCCGTATCGAACATCTTGATGGTGCGGCCACGCCAGTCCCATTCGACGGAAATACTGTCGCGGGTGATGCCGGCTTCCGGGCCGGTCAAAAGCCGGTCTTCACCAAGAAAACGGTTGATGAGCGTCGACTTGCCCGCATTCGGCCGGCCGATAATGGCGACACGCAGCGGTTTGGTCTCGTCATAGACAGGCTCTTCGTCTTCCTCGTCCTCGCTGCCGGGCTCGGCACGCGGAAGTACGATATCAGTCTCAGCCTCGTCGACTTCAGGCGGGAAGGCCACGTCTTCCCCGATTGCCGCGACGATGGCGTCACGCAGGTCGATCATGCCCTGGCCGTGCTCGGCCGAAATCGGGCAGGGATCGCCCAGGCCGAGCGTGAAGGCATCGTAGAAACCGGCGTCAGAACCGCGCGCTTCGGATTTATTAGCCACCAGCACGACAGGCTTGCCGCGACGGCGCAGCATTTCGCCCAGCGTCTCGTCGGCGGGGGTGAGCCCGGCCTTGGCATCCACCACGAACAGCGTCACATCGGCATCGTCGATCGCTGCTTCCGTCTGCGCCCACATCCGGCCCTGAAGTGTTTCCGGCCCGGATTGCTCCAGACCGGCGGTATCAATGATGGTGAAACGCAGATCGACGAGCTTCGCATCGCCGGGGCGACGGTCACGGGTCACGCCCGGCGTATCGTCCACCAGCGCCAGCTTCTTTCCAACCAGACGGTTGAAAAGCGTGGACTTGCCGACATTGGGGCGCCCTACTATGGCGACAGTGAAGCTCATTGATCCTGGTTCCTTAAAGCACGTCTGCCCAAAACGTTACCTGTTTTGGGCAAAGGACATGCGTAAAATAATGAGTTGGATCGCTTTGGCAATGCGAAGATATGCCGGGGCGATCTGGCTCGGAAAAGCGGCTTTAAGCAGCTTTGCCCGAAGCGGTGATATTGTCGAGCATGATCTGCGCGCGGTTCGTCACATTGCGTGGCGCCTGCGTGTCGCTGATGATCTGCTCGAACCATTGTTTGGCCTTGACGAAATCGCCAGCCTTGTAGGCCGCCAGACCCAGGGCCTCACGGGCCGACGCCCGCATGGTCTGGCCGTCAGTGCTGAGCGGCTCGGCAAGTGCCACAACCTGATCGTAGGTGCCGTTATCCACCAGCAGCCAGGCGGCGCGCACCTTGGCGGTATCGCGGAAGACCTGCGGTGCAGAGCTGTCGTTGCCGATGGCGGTGAAGGCGGCAATCGCGCCGGCCGCATCACCCTTCTGCGACAGCAGCGTGGCCGCGCGGAACTTCGCGAGAACAGGATAATTGCCATGACCGGACGTTTCGAGATCGGAGAATGCCTTCAGCGCATCATCCGTCTTGTTTTCGGAAGCGAGCTTCAACGCCGCCAGGAACTGGTCGCCGGAGTTGGAAGCACGGCTGCTATTCCAATATTCATAGATGCCGGCGCCGGCCGCACCGACAACCACGAGAATGGCCGCACCCACAACCACGATACCGTAACGGCCCCAGAAGCGCGACAGCTGCTCGGAGCGGATCTGCTCGTTCACTTCGCGGATAAAGGTATCATTTTCGTTTGCCATCAAATTCTCCGTTACCCGCGCGGAGATCGT
>JAEXMK010000014.1 GCA_023444445.1 Pseudomonadota bacterium
CCCCGAAGGGCGTCGCTTTCCCGAGTGCTGTCGATAAGAAATATTCGAGCGAGACGCCCGCAAAGGCCCGCTTGAAAACCTGTGTCGACTCTTATCACAAGAATAAGAATGACGGCACGCTCGGCGATCTGAAATGGATCCAGAAGGGCGGCGGCTACTGGAGCCTCTGCAACACTGCTCTCAAGAGCTGAGACCGGTGGGAGCGGCGGCCGACGGTCGTTGCTCCGGCATTGCTGCGTTTGCGAAACGGCATTGGCTAGGGCATGTGCCGACTCGGCTGTGATTACTCGTGCATGAGTCTCCAGCCGCCATCGTCGGCGCATGAGAAGATTGTTGCCCATCCGCGATCAGGAGCTGGCCGCGGATGGGCCGTTTGTCAGTCGGCTGGAAACGATGGCAGGGGCAACCCCGTTTTCGGGCGGGTAATATCTGCGGATGGCTCACGGGTCCGGCCCCTGATAGAAAGAGTTTAATTCTGCGGCTCGATCCGCATCCAGCAATTCAAACGACTGCTGCTCGCCGATGGCGGCTGGTCGGCAATGTGGGCGGATGACCAGGCGATTTCGAAACTATCTCATCGTGCTCGCCATATCGCTGCTGATGTGGACGGTGATACTCGGCGTTGTCTATTGGCTGTTTCGATAGTCGTATCGCGGCTTGCGGATCATGGTGAAATTGCTCCCATGCAGACGCTGTAACGGACCCCGACAATATCCTTCCAAGCGTATTCTCGATCTCCCCAGCGCATTCTCGGAAATGTGATCGAGGAAGGGTCGCTGCCTCATTTCGGCTATGCCGCCATGCCCTTATGGTTGGATGCCATCAGGAAAGGGGTCATCATGAGAAAAACCGTCGCCTTACCATGTCTTGCAGCCCTTGCCTTATCGATTGCTGCAGACGCTCTGGCGGAAGATCTGGTGATTCCTCTTCCGAAGGGCACGGCGGTCGAAAAGGTGGAGACCATCTACCAATGCGCCGCTGACAGGGTGGAGGCCGTCTATTTTAATGCTGGCGATGTCAGCCTTGTGCGGCTGGGGTTGAAGGATGGCGTCACCGTCGCTGCGAATGTGATTTCCGGATCGGGCGCCAAATATCAGGGCGGCGTCCATGTCTGGTGGTCAAAGGGTGATGAAGCCGATCTCTATGATCTGATGGCTGATCCTGACATGAAGAAGCCGGTTCACTGCGTGGAGGCCAAGAAGTCCTGATCGCTTGAGATACCGCCTTAAAGGAGCGGCGGCAGGGCGGTTTCTAAAACCTTGCCATGCCGCCGGTCAGCGTGGGCGTGCAACGCGTTCAGCCAAGAACGAGCGACGCAAGAAGAGCCAGCAGGATGAGAGAGCTGGCGACTACGCCCAGCTTCATCCGGCGAAGGCGGCGGGTGCGCCCGCCGCTCCAGTCATAAGCCATTGGCAGCTTTACCTTTCTTTTTATTATTATGACTTATTACCTAGCTCCCTAGGCTTGTCCGTGGCTGACCTCAATAGCCAGAATCCATCGGCGAAAATTACGATTTCCCTGTCTCATCATGGTGTTGCAGCTAGCGCGGCGATTGATTCCCGCCCTCTTTCCTGTGTGAAAGCGGAAGGTGTGGCTCCGATGGGTGCGGTCATGAAAAAAGCCCGGAAACTGGCGTTTCCGGGCTTCTTTTGAAGGTATCGCTGCTGTCTATTTCAGCCCAGATAGGGCCGGATGTAGGGCAGGACTTCGATCGTGCCGTGATACAGCATGTTGAGCGCCACATAGATGATGACCATCAGGCCGAGATAGGAAATCCAGCGATAACGGTGCAGCAGCTTGGCGACGAAGTTGGCGGCGAGGCCCATCAGCGCAATCGACACGATGAGGCCGATGATCAGCACCGTTACATGTTCCTGCGCGGCGCCGGCGACAGCAAGCACATTGTCGAGCGACATGGAGACGTCGGCGATGACGATCTGGGTCGCGGCCTGGAAGAACGTCTTGTGACCCTTTGTCAGATCGGCCTCTTCGTCCGTCACCTCGTCCTCGATGGAGCCCGAGGCCTCGCGCAGTTCCGTCCACATCTTCCAGCACACCCAGGCGAGCAGCAGGCCACCGAACAATTGCAGGCCGACAATGGCGAGGAGCTGCACGGTGACCGCAGCAAAACCGATGCGCAATACCGTGGCGGCGATGATGCCGACCAGAATGGCCTTGCGGCGAAGATGGGCGGGGAGACCGGCGGCGGCGAGGCCGATGACGATCGCATTGTCGCCCGCCAGAACGAGATCGATCGCAATCACCTGTAAGAATGCCGTGAAGCCGGCGGCTGTGAAGATTTCCATGGAACGGTCCTGAAACGGATAAAAGGACACGGAGGGAAGCGAAAGATCGATATAGAGCCCAGCAGGCATGCCCTGCGCGTCTTTCCAATCGCCCGTCTCCCCCCGACGATTGAATGTCCTTAAGCCATCATCCCGGCGCGGGTAAAGAAGTTGTGATGCAAATATCTCAATTAGTGATCAACGATGGGGAGGAGCGGCTCTTCGGGCCCGCGCGGCTTCGCTCTCCCTCACGGGGTTTAAATGTCGCAAAACATATACCATATACGCGGCTCAGGGCACGCTTAGAGCGCGCGCAAAGACGCTTTCACAATTAAGTCTTGCGCATTCGCTTACAAAGCCTTAAACGGCGACACCAAACCGGTTCGCCGGGAAAACTACTTCACGTTCACAGGAAGCAATTCACATGGCAAAGAGCAAGTTTGAGCGCAATAAGCCGCACGTCAACATTGGCACGATCGGTCACGTCGACCACGGCAAGACGTCGTTGACTGCTGCGATCACGAAGTATTTCGGCGAGTTCAAGGCGTATG
>JAEXMK010000046.1 GCA_023444445.1 Pseudomonadota bacterium
GCAAAAGCCAGAACGAGGGCGGGAACGATAAAGCGGATCTTCATGGACATATCCTCCTTGGTTCGGGCGGGCTCAAGCCGCCAGCACATCAAGAGACACCGCCGCCCGCCGATTTATTCCAAACCCGCGAAGGTTTTTTTATCCGCCGCCTGATTTCCCTCAGACCGGACGTTGATGGAAGGCATAAGCTTCAGCCGTCAATCTCGTCCCGCGATTCATCTTTCGTTCTTTTTCTGTTGCGCATCAGGCTCGAATCCTGCGATGAGGGCGCATGTTATTTTCACCGCAACAGGACGAAGCGCTCAAGGCGGTTTCCCGCTGGCTGAAAGAAGGCCGCACCCCGGTTTTCCGGCTGTTCGGTTATGCCGGAACGGGCAAGACGACGCTTGCCAAACATTTTGCGGAAAATGTCGATGGCGAGGTGCTGTTTGCGGCCTTCACCGGCAAGGCAGCGCAGGTGCTGCGTTCGCGCGGGGCGACCAATGCCCGCACCATCCATTCGCTGATCTACCGCCCGCGTGGCGAGGAAACCGTTGAAGACGAGGAAACCGGCAAGACCTCGATTGCGCCGATGTTCTCCATCAACCGCCAGAGCCCGCTCGCTAAGGCGGCGCTGATCATCATCGACGAATGTTCGATGGTGGATGAACAGCTCGGCAAGGACCTGATGAGTTTCGGCACGCCGATCCTCGTGCTTGGCGATCCCGGCCAGTTGCCGCCGGTTTCGGGGGGTGGCTTCTTCACCGAGCAGGAGCCGGATTATCTGCTCTCGGAAATCCACCGTCAGGCCAAGGACAATCCCATCATCCATCTTGCCATGGATGTGCGTGAGGGCCGCGAGATCATGCGCGGCGATTATGGCGCCGCACAGGTGATTTCAAAATCCGAAGTGACGCAGTCGCTGGTTCTGGAGGCCGATCAGGTTCTGGTGGGCACCAATCGGACACGCCGCCGCTATAATCAGCGGCTTCGCGAGCTCAAAGGGTTTTCCGCCGATTACCCACAATCCGGCGACAAGCTGGTCTGCCTGCGGAACGATCCCGCCAAGGGGCTGCTGAACGGTTCGCTCTGGCAGGTAATGAGCTCTTCACGCGAGACGGTGAAACCCGGCATCAACCTGATGATCCGGCCTGAAGACGACGATATGGATCGCGGTGCGGCCAAGATCAAATTGCTGAAGGCGGCCTTTGAGGACGTGGAAACCGAAATTCCGTGGTCCACGCGCAAGCGTTATGACGAGTTCGATTTCGGCTATGCGTTGACGGTGCACAAGGCGCAGGGTTCGCAGTGGAACAACGTGGTCCTCTTTGACGAAAGTTATGCCTTCCGGGATTCCCGCGAAAGGTGGCTTTATACCGCCATTACCCGCGCGGCAGAGACCCTGACGATCGTTCGTTGAGATAGAGCATTTCCGGCGAATAGCGGGATCCACTTCAATGCTCTGTCTTTTTGTCTACGCATCGTCCGGACGGAAAACCGCTGCGCATTTTCTTGGAAATGCTCTGTCAGGCGCGGATGACGCCGAGCAGAACCGCCTTCGCCACCGCCTGAAAGCGGTTGCTCGCGTTGAACTTGCCGATGATCCTTGCCTCGAGCGTGTTGAGATCGCTGCCTGAAAGACCTAGCGCACGGGCAAGTCGCACCGGCGCATAACCCTCCGCCATCAGTTCCAGGCACTTGCGTTCGTTATCGGTCAGGGCGATGTCCTTTGCCGGCGCCCGTTCCGCGCGATCCACACCGTCTGCATCAGTCTCCGTCACCAGCAATTCCTCGATTTGCTGGGCCTGACGCTGGAGGGTGGAAAGTTCGGCGGTCAATTCCCTCTTCCGCTGCCGCAACGCGGCGTGAAATATGTCGTCGGCCTCTTCCTGCGAAAGTGAACGGACGAGTTTTTCCATGATCTCGGTAATCGCGGCGACGGAGATGCCCACTTCACGACAGACGTTGATGACGGCCATGCGCTGGACGTTGCGGTGGGTATAAACCCGCATCTGGCCGATGCGCTTCGAGGTCAGCAGCGCCTTTTCCTCGTAAAAATGCAGCGTCCGGTGGGTTACCCCGAAAATATTGGCCATGTCGGCGATGGGAACGGGTTCGGCGGGCAGGGAGGAAGGCAGGCTCACATCCGGTAGAAAGCTGCTGATCCTTAGATTGGGTTTGTCCTCGTCGCCGTGTTCAAACGGCATCCTGCCATCCTGCATCGTCTCCCCCTTCGCGCTTTTAGACAGTGTGCCTGATTTTTATGGCATTCGTTATTCGTTTCCCCATCACGGGCTTGTCTTCTGATCAAGACATCATGCCAAACGCAACGAAAAAACCATAACGTGTATTGCCTGCTTTCGTTCCCGCGCCTTTAAAAAATTTCATCGGCCTTCTTGCGGTCAGCGTCAACCTGCGTGAAACAAGGTGTCAATTCCGAACCGGAGCCCCGATGCCATGCCTGCAAAACTTTCCGTCAATCTGAACGCAATTGCCATGTTACGCAACCGTCGCGATCTTCCTTGGCCTGACGTCGCGCATTTCGGGCAAATCGCGCTTTCGGCTGGTGCAAGCGGGCTGACTGTACACCCGCGGCCCGACCAGCGCCATATCCGCTTTTCGGACCTGCCGGTGCTTCGGGCGCTTATCGATGACCGCTTCCCCGGCGCGGAATTCAACATCGAAGGTTATCCGACCGAAGATTTTCTCGCTCTGTGTGAAAAGACCCAGCCGGAACAGGTGACGCTGGTGCCTGACGATCCGTCGCAGGCGACATCAGACCATGGCTGGGATTTCCGCAAACACGGCGTTTTCCTGAAGGACGTGGTTGGACGCCTGAAGGCCGGCGGCATGCGCGTCTCGCTTTTTGCCGATGGCGATGGCGAGCGCGAGCCGGTGGAGCTGGCGGCGGAGACGGGTGCTGCGCGCATCGAGCTTTATACCGGCCCGTATGGCGGCTGTTTTGACGATGCGCAAAAGGGCGACGCGCTTCTCGAAAAGCTCGGAGAGACGGCGGATCATGCCAGAGCGCTCGGGCTTGCCGTTAACGCCGGCCACGACCTCACGGTCGCAAACCTGCCCAGGCTGATGAAACGTATCCCTTATCTGGCAGAAGTTTCGATCGGCCACGGGCTGACGGCGGATGCGCTGGAATATGGCATGGCTGAAACAGTCCGGCGTTTTTGTCAGGCCTGCGGTCAGCCTAATTCATAACCAAAGTCAATTTTTTCGCCTATGCTCTGCCTTGCGCATGCTCCGTGCGCAAGTTTTGGAAGGCAGAGACATATGCAAGAACATCATGTTGTCGTCGTGGGTGGAGGCTTCGGCGGTTTACAACTGGTGCACGGGCTGGAGGGGGCCCCTGTCCGCATCACATTGATCGACCGTCGCAATCACCACCTGTTTCAGCCCTTGCTGTATCAGGTAGCGACGACGGCGCTGGCGACATCTGAAATCGCCTGGCCAATCCGCCATCTTTACCGCGACCGCAAGGAGGTGACGACCCTGCTTGCGGAGGTGACCGGTGTGGACCGCGTGGCACGGACCGTGCAGCTGAATTCCGGCCAGGTGATCGGCTTCGATACGCTCGTGCTGGCCACCGGCGCCCGCCACGCCTATTTCGGCCGCGACGAATGGGAGCGTTCCGCCCCCGGCCTCAAGACGCTGGAAGACGCCACGACAATCCGCCGCCGCCTGCTTCTCGCCTTTGAAAGGGCCGAACTTGCTACCAGTGAAGAGGAGCGGCAGGCGCTCTTGACCTTCGTCATCATCGGGGCTGGCCCGACGGGCGTGGAAATGGCTGGCATGATCGCCGAGCTCGCCCACAAGGCGCTACCGGCGGAATTCCGCAATGTCGATACCACAAGGGCCCGTGTCCTGCTCGTCGAGGCCGGTCCTCGCGTCCTGCCGGTCTTTACGGAAGATCTTTCGGCTTATGCCAGGCAAGCGCTGGAAAAGCTCGGCGTCGAGGTTCTGCTCGGCACGCCGGTGACGGCCTGCACGGATGAGGGCGTGACGGTGGGCGAGACCTATTATCCCTGCCGCACCGTGGTCTGGGCCGCCGGCGTGCAGGCATCGCCAGCCGCAAAATGGCTCAATGCCGCCGCCGACAGGGCAGGGCGGACCATTGTGGGTCCACAGCTTAATCTGGACGATGATGCCGATATCTTCGTCATCGGCGACACCGCCGCCGTCAATCAGGAAAACGGCAAACCGGTGCCTGGCATCGCGCCGGCGGCAAAGCAGCAGGGGGCCTATGTGGCAAAGGTCATCAAGGCGCGGCTGGAGAGCAAGCCGTCGCCATCGCCTTTCCGCTACAGCCATCAGGGCAATCTCGCTACCATCGGCAAACGCGCGGCGGTGATCGATTTCGGCAGGTTCAAGCTGAAGGGCGTGCTGGCGTGGTGGATATGGGGGCTTGCCCATATCTACTTCCTGATCGGAACGCGGTCGCGGCTTGCGGTGGCGTGGAGTTGGCTGTGGATTTATCTAAGCGGCCAGCACAGTGCACGCCTGATTACCCAGAAAGAGACGCTGAAGGACGAGGCGTGAGGGCAGGTAACAGAAAAGGCGGGAAGCATTGGCTTCCCGCCTTTTTTATTCAGTCAGTGGTCTCAATCAAGCGTCGAGCGAGGCCATGTCGATGACGAAGCGGTAGCGCACATCGCTCTTCAGCACGCGCTCATAGGCTTCGTTGACATCCTTGATGTCGATCTTTTCGATCTCGGAGACGATGTTATGCTTGCCGCAGAAATCCAGCATTTCCTGGGTTTCCTTGATTGAACCAATCATCGAGCCGGCGAGCGAACGACGAGCCGGAATGACCGAGAAAGCATGAACCGGGATTGCATGTTCAGGCACGCCGAGCAGAACCATGGTGCCGTTGACCTTCAGCAGGTTCAGATAGGCGTTCCAGTCGATTTCTGCTGAAACGGTGCAGAGGATCAGGTCGAAGGTGCCAGCGAGCTTCTCGAAGGTCGAGGCGTCGCTGGTGGCGTAATATTCCTTCGCACCGAGCTTCAGGCCGTCTTCCTTCTTTGAGAGCGTCTGCGACAGGACGGTGATTTCAGCGCCCATGGCCGAACCGATCTTGACGCCCATATGGCCAAGACCACCCATGCCGACGATCGCGACTTTCTTGCCGGGACCGGCATTCCAGTGATGCAGCGGCGAATAAAGCGTGATGCCGGCGCACAGAAGCGGCGCAGAGGCATCGAGCGGCAGGTTTTCGGGAATGGAGAGGACGTAGTCTTCCCTGACAACGATATGGTCGGAGTAGCCGCCCTGTGTCGCCGTCTTGCCGTCGCGATCGACCGAGTTGTAGGTCTGAACAAGACCCGGCATGTACTGCTCATTATCGACATCGCGCGTGGCGCAGCCGACGCAGGAATCGACGAAACAGCCGACGCCGACATGGTCGCCGACCTTGAATCGGGTGACCTTGGAGCCAACGGCGCGGACGACACCGGCGATTTCGTGGCCCGGAACGATCGGGTAAACGGCATTCTTCCATTCGTTGCGGACGGTATGGATGTCGGAGTGGCAGATGCCGGCATATTTGATATCGATGACGACGTCGTCATCATTCGGCTCGCGGCGTTCGAAAGTGAACGGGGTAAGCGGCTTCGACGCGTCGGTCGCAGCATAACCTCTAGCAATAGCCATCTAAGTATCCTTTCGGAAGTTTGGGGACGATGGAATATGCGATGGAAGATGCTGAAGCCGTTAGAGCGATCCTCCAAGCTTTTTGCACGATCCTGCAAAAATTGACTGTTCGTCTCTTTGCGAAGTGCATTAGGCATTCTAGATAAACAAGGCTTCCTCCTCATTTGAAGGTATCCCTCATGTCCCTGCCGTTCAATCTCTATCAGGAGATTACATCCATTGCCGCGCGGCACGCTACAGCCGATGGCGAGGTGAGGACCGCCATTGACTCTCTCGGGATCAGCCGACGGACGACCCCGAGCGCGCCGTGCCACGGGAACTACCGCCCCTGTTTTGCAATGGTCATTCAGGGTGCGAAATGCGTTCAGCTGGGGACAGATACGATCAATTACGGGGCAGGCGACTATCTGCTGACTTCCCTCGACCTGCCAGTCGCCTGGCGTGTTGTCGAGGCAAGCCCCGACGTGCCGCACTTTTGCATTTCACTGGCAATCGATGGCGAAAAGCTGCTCGATCTCATGCGTCGCGTGCCAATCGATCCACCCGCCGAGCCCGTTAATGCGCAGCGCGGCATCGTCGTGAATGCCGCCACGCCGGAGCTTCTCGACGCTGCAGTCAGGCTTTTGCGCTTGCTCGATCGTCCTGCGGAGATTGCCGCGATGGCGCCGCTCATCGAGCAGGAAATTCTCTACCGTATTCTTACAGGCCCGGCGGGTGGCCAGTTGATGAACATCATTGCGGCGGGAAGCCCCGGCAACCGCATTGCCCGCGCCATCGCCTGGCTGCGTGAAAACTTTGCCCGCCAGTTGCGGGTCGAGGAACTGGCGGAACAGATAGGCATGAGCGTGTCTTCATTCCATCATCACTTCAAGACGATTACCGCCATGACGCCGGTGCAATATCAGAAGCAGCTTCGTCTACATGAGGCGCGTCGGTTGATGCTGTTGGAGAGGCTGGATGTCGGCACTGCCGGCCACCGCGTCGGCTACCAGAGCCCCTCACAATTCAGCCGTGAATACAGCCGCTTCTATGGCATGGCGCCATCACGTGATGTGGATGTCTCACGCGAGATTGCGGCGGGGTAGATGTCCATTCACGGCGGATCTATGGCGTGTGTGGCTTACCCCCCTCTGCCCTGCCGGGCATCTC
>JAEXMK010000056.1 GCA_023444445.1 Pseudomonadota bacterium
GGCGTAGACGGCATAATCCGGCGGCTGCCGGAACCAGTCGTTGACCTCGCCGGGCGCAAAACCCGTTTCCGGCTGGTTCAGATCGCAATCCGCTTCGCCGCGGATGATGCGCGTTTCGCCGTAACCGCGCGCCTCGGCGATGAAACGCAAAAGATCCGGCGGCAGGGGCTTGTTGTGGGTCGGATCGTAATTGAAGGTACAGGCGCCGACCACGAGGTTTTCCGGATTGGGCGTTTCGAACAGCACGATGCCGCCGGGCATCAACGCGCGGCGCGCCTCGTCGAACAACGTCACCAGATCTTTGAAGGCGAGATGTTCGACGATATGGAAACCGGTGACCGCCGCCAGGCTGTTTTCCGGCAGCGACCGCAGATAGGCGATCGCATCGCCATCCAGCACGTCGAGGCCGAGTGCACGGGCCTCCGCCACCATCGAGACGTTGAGGTCGATGCCGCGGGTGGCGATGTTGTTCCTGCGCAGCAATGACAGCCACTCGCCGCGGCCGCAGCCGATATCGAGCACCACGCCGCCGGCGGCGACCGGCGCCGTCTGCTTGAAGATCGGCAGATAACGCTCCGAGCGCTTGCCGATCTCGACCGTGGAACCGCGGAAGCGGTTTTCGAAGGCGACGTAGAGGCTGTCGAGCGCATGGTCGTCGAGCGCTTCGACGGATCCCTGGATCGCCGGCTTTTCCGGCAGCACGGCACGGGCCTCATCGATCAGCCGGCGCAGCTGCAGGCTCTCCTCGACGATGAGCTGGCGCGTCGCCTTGATCTCGGAGAGCGCCTTGGCGGCGTCTTCCATCGTCCGCTGCGTATAGTCGCGGGCAACCGCCACATCCTGGGCGGTGATGTCCATGTCGCGTTCGGTGACATCCATACGCATGTCGATATGCGCCTGATTCTTGCGGATCGCCGAAAGCGAAGTGTTGACAGCGGAAATCAGCTCGACATGACGGATGGCAACGGTCGACAGGCGCCGGTTGGTCGTCGGCCGGACGATGAACTGCATGAAAGGCGCGAAAAACATGCCGACAACAGGCAGGCCCGCCAGGCGATCGAGGATGGCCGCCGGCATAAGCCAGCGGATCTTGACGCCGCGCTCCCGGCCTTCCTGCGACCGCCGCAACGCGCTGAGGACACGGACGACCCCGATATGGCCGCTGCGCAAGGCCGGCAGGTAATAGGCGCCGCCAACCCCGTCCATCTCCCGGCCCAGCACGACACGATAGGCATTGCGCAGGAAAGCATCGTCGTCGAGTGCGGCAAAGTCCTCGATGCTGTAGGCGGGCAATCCGAGCGGGATGACCTCACTGTCATCGGGCTCATTGACGAAAGGAACCGTGCCCAGGCCATCCTGCCGCCGCAGCCGCCTGTTTTCGGCGACCTCCGACTGGGCCTCGATCTGCGTCACCTCGGTGCGGACGCGCTCCAGGATGGCGTCGATGGTTTCGGGGTTGTTGTCATCTGCGTCCATAGCTGGGCCGAACTCCATGGCAAATCTTGCCATCGCTCTAGCGGGCTTGGAAGGAAGGCGCAACATTAGAGCTTTCTGCATGCCAGAAGGCGGTGAAAGGCATTTGTGTCATTCTACTACAAGTAGTTCAAACCGGACTGCAGAGAGACTAATAATTAAATTTCTAATATGAACGTGTGACGGAACGCACATGGCGGATATATCTCGCACTCTGTATTTTTTATTTTATGCTTTGAAAATATTATCATAAATTATTTAATAACAGGATACTCCGCAAATGGGAATTCTCAAATTATGAGATATACGCGTTTTGGAAATGTCAATACATTTTATTGACCTTTATTGGCAGGATTAACCAATCCTAAATTTTACAATTGATTAACTAATATAAGTTGGGTTTAATAAAATCTCATCTCGCATGAAGCGAGCGTGTAAAAGGGAGTAAAACATGGCTACCATCCAAGGCATTTATGTCGCGCTCTTCGGTCGTCCGGCCGACCCGGCCGGCCTCGCATTCTTCAATGAAGCCACGAACAATGGCGCCGACCTGACGGCAATCGGCGATCTGGCTTCTACCACAGAATATCAGAGCCGTTTTACCGGCATGACCAATGAGCAGATCATCAACTCGATCTATCAGTCTCTGTTCGAGCGCGACGGCGAAGCTGAAGGCGTTGACTTCTATGTTGGCGAGCTTGAAGCCGGTCGTCTGAACATCAACAACATCGCAATTGCCATCCTTGACGGTGCCAAGAACGAAGATCTCGACACGGTCAATGCAAAGATTGCCGCTGCCAACCTGTTCACCAGCCATCTCGATCAGACCAAAGAGATTGAGGCATACGCAGGCGCTGATGCGGCGGCAGTTGGCCGAGATTATCTCGCTTCCATCGACACGAAAAACCCCGGTACCGGCGCTAATGCAGATGCGGCGATCCTGTTGCTGCTGGATGAGCAGGGCGGTAACGAACCCGGCACTGGCGGCGGTGGCGGTGGTGGCGGTGGTGTCTCCACCTTTACTCTTCAACAACTGCTGGATTATGTGCCAGGCACAGAGCCTGCAGCATACAATCTTGCATATGGCCCCGATGATCTGGATGTAATCAACGTTGCCACGCTTCAGCGCATCCCTGGAATTATCGAAGGCGCTAGAAATGACGCTCTTTACCAAGGGTACACTGCGAAGCTCGAAGATACTCTTGCAAATATTGAAACCGTCACCGATGGCCAACTCAACGCAATTTCGGAGATTACGGCAAAGGGTGATGGGGGTATCGATAATGCCGATTTCTCACATCTGTCCCGTGAACTTGTCATTTTGGGCGGCGACGGTGGAACCGGCATGAATTCGGGAGAAGGGCTCATTGGCGGCACCGGCAATGACTGGATTTACGGCGGTACCGGCAAGGACTATCTGCAGGGCAATAGCGGCGACGATGTCATTTATGGCCTCGACGGCGACGATGTTCTCCAGGGCAATAAAGGCAATGACACCCTTTACGGCGGCGGCGGCGACGACCGAGTATACGGTGGCCAAGGCAATGATTACGTCTATGGCGAAGACGGCAATGATCAGCTTTGGGGCAACTTGGGCGACGATTTCCTTGATGGCGGCGCCGGTCATGACACGATCGAACTAGAGGGTGCCGGTTATGGTTCCGATCAGGTTCTGTTGGCCACAGTTGGCTCTTCCAGCGACACGATCAACGGCTTCACGTCCGGCGATGATAAACTCGTATACGACAACGCCAATACGACTTCTGATGCCGATGCTTTTGGGGAAATCGTTGATCGTGTTGGCGTCGTTAGCGATGGCGTGCTAGATATTCAGAATGGGTCGCAATTCGGCGTGGTCGAATTCGATTTTGCGATGTCCGGCGGAGATTTGTCGAATGGAACATCTGCTGCGCTCTTCAACGGCCTTCGCACAGATCTTGTAACCCCACCGATTTCGACGCCATTTGGCACAATTCCAGGCTCCACAACGCCTCTTTCCGTCAGCAGCATTGAGATGAACGTTGACGATAATGGCGCCTGGAGCGGCTTCCTGGTCGCCTATCAGAACAACAATGCCTATGTGTACTATGCCAACTCTGCTGATGACACGATCACTGCAAGCGAAGTTGAGCTTGTTGCTACGGTTACTGGCGTTGCCCAAGGCGGTCTGACATCTGCCGACTTTGTAGGCCTGAGCTTCACTGTGTAAGGGCTTGATTTATAACTTAAACTTAAAC
>JAEXMK010000075.1 GCA_023444445.1 Pseudomonadota bacterium
CTCCTGGCGCGAAGCCTCCCAATGGTTGAGGGCCCGCGGCATCGAGGACATAGAATGCATCACGCCGGACCTTGCCGGCGTTCCGCGCGGCAAAATGATGCCAACGGCGAAATTTACCGGCGACACATCGCTTGCACTGCCCTCGGCACTCTACCGCCATACGATTTCCGGTGAGTATCCCGACGAGACGGCGAATTTCCGTTATGAGCCGCGCGACAGCGACCTGAAGCTGGTGCCCGACCTGTCAACGCTGTCCGTTGTTCCGTGGGAAAGCGATCCGACGGCGCAGGTGATCTGCGATGTGGTCGATGCCGAAGGCGCGTCCGTTCCCTACACACCCCGCAACGTTCTGAAAAACGTCCTTTCTCTTTACAAGGAGAAAGGCTGGAAGCCGGTTGTTGCCCCGGAAATCGAGTTCTACCTCGTCGCCATGAACGATGACCCGGATTATCCGCTGCATCCGCCAAAAGGCCGCTCGGGTCGCTCGATTGTTGGCGGTCAAAGCTATTCGATCGCCGGCATCAACGAATTCGACGAACTGATCGACGATATCTATCACTTCTCCGAAAAGCAGGGACTTGAGATCGACACGCTGATCCATGAAGAGGGACCGGCCCAGCTTGAAATCAACCTGCGTCACGGCGATCCGATCGAACTGGCCGACCAGGTGTTCCTGTTCAAGCGCACGATCCGTGAAGCTGCCCTGAAGCACGGTATCTACGCCACCTTCATGGCAAAGCCGATGCAGGGCCAGCCAGGTTCGGCGATGCATATCCATCAGTCGGTCATCGAGATCGACAGCGGCCGGAATATCTTCTCCAACAAGGATGGCAGTGCCTCCAAGGAGTTCTTCTCGTTCGTTGGCGGCATGCAGCGTTACGTACCGAACGCGCTGGTGATGCTGGCGCCTTATGTGAACTCTTACCGACGTCTGACGCCTGACATGGCCTGCCCGGTCAACAATGCCTGGGGTTACGACAACCGCACGACGGCTTTCCGCGTACCGATCTCCGGACCGCAGGCCCGGCGCGTGGAAAACCGTCTGCCCAGCTCCGATGCCAATCCCTACCTTGCGCTTGCGGCATCGCTCGGGTGCGGCTGGCTTGGCATCATGAACAATATCGAGCCGACCGAGCCGACCTATGAAACGGCGAATGAAGGTTCCATCGACCTACCGCGCGGCCTTCTCGAAGCCGTGGCACTTCTCGAGGCCGAACCGCAGTTCGACCGGGTGTTCGGTCATGAATTCGTCGGGCTATATGCCGGACTGAAACGGGGGGAATTCGAAACCTTCATGCAGGTCATCAGCCCGTGGGAGCGGGAATTCCTGCTTCTCAACGTGTGAGGACTTTCACATGGCATGGCAAAGCCCGATCGCACCGGGCATCTCCTGGTATCAGGCGACTGTCGGTGAGCGACCGGAATATCCGTCCATGGACGGCCCCAGGGATACGGAGGTCGCCATTATCGGTGGCGGCTATACCGGCCTTCAAGCTGCCTGCAATCTCGCGGCCAACGGCGTCCCTGTCGTTCTGATCGAAGCAAACCGCTTTGGTGACGGCGCGTCGGGACGTAACGGCGGGCAGTTCGGCAGCGGCCAACGATCCTGGCCGGATGAGCTTGAGGATATCGTCGGCTTCGAACAGTCGAAGCTTCTTTTCGATATTGCCGAAGGCGCGAAACATTACGTTCTCGATTTCGCCCGCGATCATGGCATCGACATCGATTATCTGCCGGGCCAACTCAATGTGGCGCATAAGGCGGCGTACGAAGACGATTATCGCAAAAGTGTCGCGGCGATGAATGAACGCTACGACTATCCGCACATCTCCTTCATGGAGCAGGCGGAAGCGCGCGAACGTGTCGGTTCCAGTCATTATTTCGGCGGCACACGCGACACCGGCACCGGGCATATTCACCCTTTGAAGCTGCTGGTCGGACTTGCCAAGGCGGCCAGATCAGCTGGTGCCTATATTTTCGAAATGACGCCCGCCAAATCCATTCGGCAATCGGGCGGCAAGACCATTATCGAGACGCCTTTCGGGACGTTGACAGCAAAGCGCGTTCTGATCGCCACCAACGCCTATATCGGCAACCTGGAGCCGGTTACCGCCGCACACATCATGCCGATCCGTTCCTTCATCGGCGCGACAGCCCCTCTCGACAATCATCCGCATGTCATTCCCGGCCAGGAAGCCGTTGCGGATTCCCGTTTCGTGGTGCGCTATTTCCGCAAGACCAATGACAATCGGCTGCTGTTTGGCGGACGCGAAGCTTACACGGCCGATACACCACGCGATATTTCAGTGCATATCCGCAAGCAGATCGCGGAAATCTATCCGGCGTTGAAAGACGTCGAGATTACCCACTCCTGGGGCGGCTCTGTCGGCATCACCATGCCAAGGCAACCTTTCGTGCGCGAAGTCATGCCTGGAGTGATGTCGATTGGCGGTTACTCGGGGCACGGTGTCATGCTCGCAAACTATTGCGGCAAACTCTATGCCGACATGGTTCTGGGACGCCAGGATCTGCTTGCCCCGTTCGCACGGCTGAAAGTACCTCCTTTCCCGGGTGGGGCTTCGCTCAGAGCACCCTTATTATTCCTTGCGCTGTCGTGGTTTGCACTTCGAGACAGGTTCTAGGAACCACTTTGCAGAATGCCGGGCGCCGTGCGCGGCACCGGCTAAAAATCAAAATTCAGAATTCGCTTCACTGAGACTGGCATTTTTAAATCGATTAGATTATTGATGCCCCCAACCCTAAAGATCGAGAGAATCGAGATGAGCAGTCAGATCATTCCCGTTGACCCCTTTGATTGTGTCGTGTTCGGCGGCACAGGCGATTTGGCAGAGCGTAAGCTGCTTCCTGCCCTTTATCATCGCCAGATCGAAGGTCAGTTTACCGAGCCGACCCGCATTATTGGTGCGTCCCGCTCAGTAATGAGCCATGAGGAATATCGCAAATTCGCGCAGGATGCGCTGAAGGAGCACCTGAAGGCCGGAGAGTACGACGACGAACAGGTCGCCCGTTTTATCGAGCGGATTTTCTACGTACCGGTCGACGCCAAGGGCGATAATGGCTGGGACACGCTGAAAAAGCTGCTGGACGAAGGCAAGGAACGCGTTCGCGCCTTTTACCTCGCCGTTGCACCCGGCATCTTCGGTGATATCGCCGACAAGATCCGCGAGCACAAGCTGATCACCAAATCCACCCGCATCGTGGTTGAAAAGCCGATTGGTCGTGATCTTGCGTCTGCGCAGGAACTGAACGACACCATCGGCCACGTTTTCAAGGAAGAGCAGATCTTCCGTATCGACCACTATCTCGGCAAGGAAACCGTTCAGAACCTGATGGCGTTGCGTTTCGCCAACGCGCTCTACGAGCCGCTTTGGAATTCCGCGCATATCGACCATGTACAGATCACCGTGGCGGAAGCCGTGGGTCTGGAAGGCCGTGCCGGTTATTACGACAAGGCGGGTGCGCTGCGCGACATGGTGCAGAACCACATTCTGCAATTGCTTTGCCTTGTCGCGATGGAGCCGCCGGCATCCATGGATGCGGAAGCTGTTCGTGACGAAAAGCTCAAGGTGCTTCGCTCGCTGAAACCGATCGATGCAAGCAATGTCGAAAAGCAGACGGTTCGCGGCCAGTACCGCGCTGGCGCTTCTGCCGGCGGTCCCGTCCGTGGCTATCTGGAAGAACTCGAAGGCGGCGTTTCCAACACCGAAACCTTTGTCGCCATCAAGGCTGAGATCGCCAATTGGCGCTGGGCTGGCGTTCCTTTCTACATCCGCACGGGAAAACGTCTTGCAACGCGCGTGTCCGAGATTGTTGTCACGTTCAAGCAGATCCCGCACTCGATCTTTGACGATGCAGCCGGAAAGATCGAAGCCAACAAGCTCGTCATCCGCCTGCAGCCGGACGAAGGCGTGAAGCAGTCCCTGCTCATCAAGGACCCAGGTCCGGGCGGCATGCGCCTGCGACAGGTTTCGCTGGACATGAGCTTTGCCGAGGCTTTCAATGTGCGTAGCCCGGATGCTTACGAGCGCCTGCTGATGGACACGATCCGCTCCAACCAGACGCTGTTCATGCGCCGCGACGAGGTTGAGGCCGCCTGGGACTGGGTCGACCCCATTCTCAAGAGCTGGGAAGAGCTGGGGCAAGGCGTCCAAGGCTACACAGCCGGCACCTGGGGTCCAAGCGGTTCCATCGCGCTGATTGAGCGTGACGGTCGCACCTGGCATGATGCCGACTGAGGGCGGGCGATGAGCGAAACGATTCACGTCTTCGATAACCCCGCAGCGCTGGCGACAGCGCTTGCGGCGGCGGTTGCCAAACGCCTCGATGAGGCAACCAAGGAACGGGGGACTGCAAGCATTGCGGTCTCCGGCGGCTCGACACCGAAGCTGTTCTTTCAGGCGCTTTCCCAACACGATCTCGACTGGCCCAATATCAGCGTGACCTTGGTGGACGAGCGTTTCGTACCGCCGGAAAACGAGCGATCGAACCATCGTCTCGTTGCCGAGAACCTGTTGCAGAACAAGGCGAAGTCGGCTTATTTCGTGCCGCTGTTCCAGCCGGCCGCCTCGCCGGAAGACGCGGCAACGCTTGCGACCGTCAAGACCGAAGCGATCTGCGATCCCTTCGATGTCGTCATTCTCGGCATGGGAACGGACGGCCATACGGCATCGTTCTTCCCCGGTGGAGACAATCTCTACGAAGCGCTTGATCTCGATGAACCGCGCGGCGTTCTGACCATGGCGGCGGAAAATGCCGGTGAGGAGCGGTTGACCTTCAACTTCTCCAGCCTGCACGATGCCGGTTTCCTGGTTCTGCATATCGAAGGTGCAGCCAAAAAGGCGACGCTGGAGAAAGCGCAGTCCGGTGAGGATGAGGATGAAATGCCCGTCCGCGCCGTGCTGAACCGGGCCGAAACGCCCGTGGATATATACTGGGCGCCATAAGCCAACGCGGTTGCCGCCACTGCGGCCCGCGACAAGCGCCCCGAAGACATGAAGACTGAACCACGACAACCGGCCGCTCACCTCCCGGAACGCCGGTTGCCGACCAACGAACAGGATGAACGCCCATGTCCGCCGATTCCCGCATTCAGGCCATTACCGCCCGCATCGTCGAACGTTCCAAGCCCTACCGCGAGACTTATCTCGAGCGGCTGCGGCTGCAGGTCTCGAAAGGCGTTCACCGTTCCGTGCTTTCCTGCGGCAATCTCGCGCATGGATTTGCCGTCTGTTCCCCCGCCGACAAGGACATCCTTGCCGGCGACCGGGTTCCCAATCTCGGCATCATCACCGCCTATAACGACATGCTGTCGGCGCACCAGCCCTATGAGACCTTCCCGGCGATCATCCGCG
>JAEXMK010000104.1 GCA_023444445.1 Pseudomonadota bacterium
AGTTCTGCGATCGGCAGATAGACAGTCACGGCTCGGACCTCGGGCAAATGGTTCCGGGCGGCAGGGCTTGTCCGGGTGAGGGGGCCGCGCCGCGATTTACACTTTCTGTCTGAAAAGACCGGGCATGCCCGACCTTGATCCGTCATGCCCGCGAGGGCCTGACCTGTCAACATTCAACGGTAAATACGTTGATAATTTGGAAAGATAGCGGCCGTGTGTCGGCAACCGGCCACATTCCTGCGCCCGGTTGGACGAAAGCGGCCGGAAGGCCGCTTCACCTGTTCTCCAAGGCTTATTTATTGCGGGCGAGCAGCGCGGTCACCAGCTCGTTGGTGATGCGCCCGTCCGGCGCCTGGCCCACGGATTTCTGGAAGTCCTTGATGGCCGTCACCGTATTCTTGCCAAGCTTGCCATCCGGATGGCCGGCATCGAAACCATTCTTGTTCAGGATCGCCTGAATGTTGCGGATCGCCTTTTCCATGTCCACGGACGCAGTCTTTACGCCCTCCTTGCCCGCCCATTCCTCAGGCGGGTTAACGCTGTTGGCGTCGTCCGAAAGCGGCTTCACCTTCCAGGCTTCCACCTTGGCCTTGGCGCTCTGAAGCTGCTGCGGGCTCATCGCTCCGGCAACCTCGTCGCGCTTCTGGGCGGCATCGGCATCGCCATCCTTGGCGGCAATGGCGAACCACTTGTAGGATTCCTCGATATCCTGCTTCACGCCGCTGCCGCGCGCATAGAGAATGGCAAGGTTGAACTGGCTGTCGCGGACGCCGAGTTCGGACGCCTTGATGAACCATTGTGCGGCGGCGGAAAAATCCGGCTGGCCGGCTGCATCGGAAGCGAGCAGGACCGCGAGATTATGCATGGCGCCGGCATTCCCCTGTTCGGCAGCCAGCGTGTAGTAGCGCTTTGCTTCGGCAAGATTGCGGTCGACGCCATTCGCCTTCTCGTAAAGATTGGCGAGACGATATTGCGCGGGGGCAAGGCCACGATCGGCGGCCATCTTGTACCACTTTGCGGCTTCCGCACGGTCGGCGGTTACGCCGCGGCCGTCGGTGTAACGCACGGCGATCTCGAACAGCGCCTGCGTGTCACCCTTGGCGGCCGCTTCGGCAAGCGATGCGGGCTCTATGCCGGCCGGAACCGCAATGGCATCCTCGGCGGGAATAGTCGTGGTGGCGACTGCAACCGGTTTCGGCCCTTCGTTCTGCGCAACGGTGTCGGACTTTGCGGGGTCAACGGCTGGAACATCGGCAACCGGTGGCTCATCCGGCAGCGGCGCGCCGCCGATGGTGCGGTTATCGATGATGTTCTGCGCCGGTGCGGCGTTTTCGATGCTATCGGCCGATTCCGCCTGCTCGGCATTGACGGCGAGATCCGACGGAATGGTCACAGCCTTGTCGCCGGTCTCCGGAAGCGCGGAAACCGGGCCGTTGTCCATCTTCTGCTCTATCAGCGGTGCCGGGGCTTCAGCGCCGCCGATCAGCGTCTTCACGAGCGGCATGGCCATCATCGCCAGAAGAATGGCGCCGATGCCGAGCAGCAGCGGCCGACGATATCGCGACAGTGCCGAAGTGTCGGCCTTGCGGCTCTTCTTGCCGGTGTCCAGCTTCTCCGGCGATGTTTCCAAGGCGGCGGCCTGGGCGGCGCGGCGGGCGGCGGCGATGAAATCCGTCCGGCCTTCCGCATCCGCGGCCTTGCCGGTGGCGGCCACCTGGCTTGCGCGAACGCGCTCGAGGATTTTCTTGATATCGGGCGCACCCGAACCCGGCTCCAGAAGTTCGTTCTCCTGCCCGGCCGGCAGAACGTCGATCGGATCGAGTGACGGGGCAGGTTCAACCTGCTTACGGGCGGAGGAGGCCGATACGGGTTCTTCCTTGGTCTTTGCCGGCTTCGCCGCGCTTGTCTTGAAACGCTTCGTCAGGCCGGCGAGCAGGCTCGTTTTCTGTGCTTTTGCGGGCTTGGCGGCAGCCGGCGGTACGATGGTGTTCGCGTCGTTTTCGCTGACATCCTCGAGAATGGCCTGCTCTTCGGCGATGTAACCTTCTTCCGGGAAAATGGCGGCCGGCATGGCCACGTCTTCGTGGCTTGCGGCAACCATGTGCTGCGCGACGTTACGGGCAGCATCCTGGCGGTAGGCGGGCGCACTGTCGAGATTGTCCAGACGGCCGGCGATCTGCACCAGCGTCTCATGCAGCGCCTCGAAGGTGCGATGCGTGCGCTCTTCGGTGTTACGGCTCAAGGCTTCGAGGCTGCGCAGATCGGTCGCAAGGTCGGTCAGCATCGTCATGTCGGCGAGATTTGCGCCGGCCGAGAGATTGTTGCGGGTATAGGCATCGAGAACGGCCTCGGCTGCCTGCCGCGCTGCCTCGATGATATATTCGTCGTTAGACGCCATGTAGTCTTCGATCGCCGCCATGCGGGCGTCGAGCTCCGGCGACATGCCGGCTGCCTGCATCTGCACTGGCTGGCTGATCAGCGTGGAGAGATGGGCGATCTGGTTTTCGAGGCTTGCCAGCGCGCGGCTATCGGCAGGAGCGGCATGGGCGGTCTCGTCGAGACGCGCTGCAATTGTACCGAGCCGCTCTTCCAGACGGGAAAAGGCGCTGTCGCTGAGACCCGATGCAGCCGGTTGCGGTTGGCTGTAGCGATAATCCAGATCCTCGATCCGCCGGGAAAGCAGGTCGAGCCGCTCGGCCAAGCCGTCATTGACCGCGCCGTGATCCAGCGCATCGATCTTACGGGAGATATCGCTGAGGAAGGAAGTCAGTTCCGCCTGTTGCGTGGGGCGCTGGGACCGTTCCAACAGCAACGACAGCTGGTCCAGCCGGTCGTGCAGCTGCGCGGCGTCGCGCGCCGTGCTGAGCTCATCGATCTTGCCTGCCAGCGCTTCAAGGCGGGTGGTAAGGTCGACGGAAGGTTCCGGTTTTGCGGCGGCCAGGCGGTTGATATCACCGAGCTGTTCGGCAAGGCCGTTCAGACGGTTTTCCAGCCGCTGGGCGAGCGCATTGTCGGCTGCCTGCGCATTGGCGCGTGTGCCGGTTGCCGCAATGGCGCGGCTGATTTCGTCGAGCCGCTGGTCAAGACCCGAAAACTGCTCTGTAAAGGCAGCCTCGTTGGGCTTCATGTGCTTGCCCAGCTGCTCCACGGCGCTGGCAATCGCAATCAGCTTGTCTTCAAGCACGCGCACGGCGGGATTGTTGCTCATACCGCCGAGCTGCGTCTTGATGTCATCAAGACGATAGGCGAGGGAGACGATTTCATCCTGAAGGGCGCCGGCATCGAAACCACGCAGCGTGTCTTCCACGTTGTTCCAGCGGCTTTCGATCCGATGCACGCTGTCTTCGCGTGCGAGCTGGTCGATGGTCAGACGCAGGTCCTCGAATTCGTTGCGCAGGCCATAGGCGTCAGGAGATGCCAGATTGCCGAGCTGGTCGATGCTGCCGGCAAGGCGTGCGATGTCGTCACGCAGGTCGCCGATGAATTGCTGGTCTTCCGCCACCGCGCGGATATTGCGGATTTCGGCACGCAGTCCCTGCGCTTCGCGGGCAACGCCCTCGGCAATATCGTGCTTCAGCTCATGGCGAAGATTGACGAGCGCCTGGGCGATCTCCTGCAGGGCTGCATCATTGCGCTGCTGTTCCTGATAGGGCGGAATGGCGCGGGCGCGCGGCGCGGGAGCGGCCGTCTGCTGGGTTTCCCTCGAGCCATATTCCGGCGCGAGCGGCCGGGTAATCGTCCGCTCCGGGCGGAGCGCGGGTTCCTGCGGGCGCTGGAAGCTTGCTTCGAGAAGACGCTGGCGCTGGCGGATCTCGTTGACGGGATCAATCTGCGGTGGCGTAACGGCAACGCGGGGTTCACGCGGCGCGGCATAGGCCTCGGTCTTGGGCTCTGCCTGAGCGCTCGCGGCGCGCGCATCGCGCGGGAACTTCTGGCTCATCAGCCCCTCGATACGGGCCTCAAGGCCTTCAATGGTGCGATTGAGAGCATCAAGAGACGATCTGTCGCTTGGCTGTTGGTTTTTCGATCGCAATCCGTTCATCTTTTCGCTCGCTTCGCTTCCGCCCGCTGTGCCCGGTTATATGTCGCGACGTTTCTGTCCATCACGTCATCGCCGCAACATGCAGCAGTTCCTGAGCCGGTATTTGCCCCCATTGAGGAAATTGCGTCGCCGAACGAAGCAGTTACCTCTGTGCGGAGAATTCACGAAACGTGGTAAAGAAGTCGTTAACTATAGTCGGAATTTTTTAACTTTTGCGGCGCAAGCGCGGGCGTATGCCGAACCCTGCATTCGTTCAGCGGAAAAGGGAGACGATATTCCGCGGAAATTTATTTGACGTTTACGCGCACGTCAAATATTGTCGTGACATATCAGCCGGATTGGCTCCGGTGCCCACAATGCGGAGGAACATCGGTAATGCCTGTTTACAAGGCCCCAGTTAAAGATACGCTTTTCATTCTCAACGACGTCCTCGGCCTCGAACGGTATAACAACCTGCCCGGCTTCGAGGATGCAACCCCCGACATGATTGAGGCGATCACGGGCGAGGCGGCGAAGCTTGCCGAAGAGCGGCTTTTCCCGCTCAACCTTTCCGGCGACAGCCAAGGCTGCAAGCGTGCCGATGACGGTTCGGTTTCCGTGCCTGAAGGTTTCAAGGCCGCGTATGACGCTTATTGCGAAGGCGGCTGGATCGGCCTTGCCGTTCCCCAGGAATTTGGCGGGCAGGGCCTGCCCTATACGCTCCATGCGGCGATCGGCGAATATATGTCGTCGGCCAACCTGTCGCTGATGATGTATCCCGGCCTGACGCAGGGCGCGATTGCCGCAGTCCTCGTGCACGGTACGCAGGAGCAGAAACAGACCTATCTGCCGAAGATGGTCGAAGGTACGTGGTCCGGCACCATGAACCTTACCGAACCCCATTGCGGCACCGATCTCGGCCTGCTGCGCACAAAGGCGGTGCCGCAGGGCGATGGCACTTACAAGATTTCCGGTCAGAAGATTTTCATCTCTGCCGGCGAACATTCCATGACTGATAACATCGTCCATCTGGTGATCGCCCGCATCGAAGGCGCGCCAGAGGGTACCAAGGGCATTTCGCTCTTCATCGTGCCGAAGTTCCTCGTCAATGAAGATGGCACGCTCGGCGAACGCAATGGCGTCACCTGCGGCGCTATCGAACACAAGATGGGCATCCACGGCAACGCCACCTGTGTCATGAACTATGACGATGCGACGGGGTATCTCTTGGGTGCGGAGAACAAGGGTCTCTCCGCCATGTTCGTGATGATGAACGAGGCTCGCCTCGGCGTTGGCCTTCAGGGGCTTTCGGTCGGCGAGATCGCCTATCAGAACGCTGTCGAATACGCCCGTGAGCGTATTCAGGGCCGTTCGCTTTCCGGCGCGAAATTTCCAGACAAAAAGGCCGATCCGATTATCGTGCACCCGGATATCCGCCGCACGCTGATGACCATCAAGGCCTATAACGAGGCCGGCCGCGCTTTCCTTCTGTGGACAGCGCTGCAATCGGACATCGCCCACCGCTCGACCGATGAGAAGGAGCGGCAGGCGGCAGACGACATGCTCGGTCTCGTCACGCCGATCCTCAAGGGTGTTCTGACTGACAAGGGCTTCGACCACGCCGTGATGGCGCAACAGGTGTTTGGTGGTCACGGCTACATCGAAGAACATGGCATGAGCCAATATGTCCGCGATGCACGCATCACCATGATCTATGAAGGCGCGAACGGTATTCAGGCGCTCGATCTGGTCGGCCGCAAGCTCGGTATGAATGGCGGCCGTGCCGTGATGGCTCTGTTCAAGGAAATCGGCGATTTCTGCGAGGAAAACCGCGCGGATGAAAGGCTCAGCCTTTACACCAAGGGCCTGAAGAAGGGCTTGAACGACCTTCAGGCCGCAACCATGTGGTTCATGCAGAACGCGATGGCCAAGCCAGACAATGCCGGTGCCGGCTCAACCGACTATATGCATCTCTTCGGCATCGTGGTGCTGGGCTACATGCAGGCGCGCATGGCGAAAGCCGCCAGAGAAGCGCTTGCGGCAGGCAGCGCTTCGGACGAGGATTACCTCAAGACGAAGCTTGTCACGGCGAAGTTTTACATGGAGCGCATCATGCCGGAGACGGCGCTGCGCAAAGCCCGCATCGAAACCGGCGCGGACACAATGATGGAACTGGCCGCAGAAGCATTCTGAGACATCTGGCGCTGACCGCGCCGCACGGAGAGAGTTTATGACCGACGTTTACATTTACGACCATGTCCGCACCCCGCGCGGACGCGGCAAGAAGGATGGCAGCCTGCATGAGGTGCCTTCCGTTCGCCTGGCCGCCAAGACGCTGGAAGCCATACGCGACCGCAACGGACTCGATACTTCAACCGTCGATGACATCATCATGGGCTGCGTCGATCCTGTCATGGATGCCGGCGCTGTCATCCCGAAGGCCGCCGCCTTCGAGGCCGGTTATTCCAACAAGGCGCCGGGCATGCAGATCTCGCGCTTCTGCGCCTCGGGTCTTGATGCCATCAATTTCGCGGCCGGCAAGGTGAAGGCCGGTTCCGACGATATCGTCATCGCCGGCGGCGTTGAAAGCATGTCCCGTGTCGGCATGGGCATGTCGGGCGGCGCCTGGTACATGGACCCCTCGGTCAACTTCCCGGCCTTCTTCATGCCCCAGGGCGTGTCGGCCGATCTGATCGCCACGAAATACGGTTTTTCCCGTGACGATGTCGACGCCTATGCGGTTGAAAGCCAGAAGCGCGCCGCGCATGCCTGGGAAAACGGCTATTTCAACAAATCGGTCATTCCGGTGAAGGACCAGAACGGCCTGACGATCCTTGACCGTGATGAGCATATGCGCCCCGGCACCGATATGCAGGCGCTGGCCTCGCTCAACCCGTCCTTCCAGATGCCGGGTGAAATGGGTGGCTTCGAAGCCGTCGGCATCATGGCCCACCCGGAAGTGGAGCGGATCAACTACGTCCACCATGCCGGCAATTCGTCGGGTATTGTCGATGGCGCTGCCGCCGTGCTGGTTGGTTCGAAGGCGGGCGGCGAGGCAATGGGCGTGAAGCCGCGTGCCCGCATCAAGGCTTTCGCCAATATCGGCTCCGACCCGGCGCTGATGCTGACCGGCCCGGTGGATGTTACGGAAAAGCTTCTGAAGAAGACCGGCATGTCGCTTGCCGATATCGATCTCTTCGAACTCAACGAGGCCTTCGCCGCCGTGGTCCTGCGCTACATGCAGGCTTTCGACATCGATCATGACCGGATGAACGTCAATGGCGGCGCCATCGCCATGGGCCATCCGCTGGGCGCAACCGGCGCGATGATCCTCGGGACGGTGCTGGATGAGCTGGAACGGCGCGATCTGAACGTGGCGCTCGTGACGCTCTGCATCGGCGCGGGCATGGGTACGGCGACGGTTATCGAGCGGGTTTGAGTTACGGAGGGCGACCCACCTCCTCATCCCTGTGCTCGTCACAGGGATCCAGCCGCGCCGCGTCGGCGGCGCGAAAGAGTCTTCCAGCCCAAAGACTTGGGCTGACTGGATTCTTGTGACGAGCACAGGAATGAGGGATCGGGAAGTCCGGCGACACGAAATTCAGGGAAGAGGAATCCCAAATGAGCACTTATACCAATTTCACCATCGAGACGGACGCAGACGGCATTGCCCTCGTCACCTGGGACATGCCGGAAAAATCCATGAATGTCTTCACGTCAGAAGTGATGGACGAGCTGAACGCAATTCTTGATGCCACCGTCGCCGACAGCGCCGTCAAGGGCGTTGTCTTCACGTCAGGCAAAAGCACCTTTTCCGGCGGCGCCGATCTTTCGATGATCAAGTCGATGTTCTCCTTCTATAATGATGAGAAGACGAAGAACCCGGATCAGGCGGCGGCAAAGCTGTTCGAACTGGTTGGCCGCATGACGGGCCTGTTCCGCAAGATCGAAACCAATGGCAAGCCATGGGTTTCCGCTATCAACGGCACCTGCATGGGCGGTGCATTCGAGCTGTCGCTCGCCTGCCACGGCCGTGTTGCTTCCAATGCCAAAAACCTCAAGATTGCCCTGCCGGAAGTCAAGGTCGGCATCTTCCCGGGCGCTGGCGGCACCCAGCGTGTCTCTCGCCTGACCGACGCACAATCCGCCTTGCAGATGATGACCACGGGCCAGTCGCTGACCGGCGCACGCGCCAAGGCCATGGGACTGGTGCATCAGGTGGTCGAGCCGGATCAGCTGGTCGCAACCGCCAAGCAGATGATCAAGGACGGCCTGAAGCCGGTAGCACCCTGGGATGAAAAGGGCTTTAAGGCCCCCGGCGGCGGCATCTGGACGCCAGCGGCTGCCCAGCTGTGGCCCGCAGCCCCCGCGATCCTGCGCCGCGAAAGCGCCGGCAACTATCCGGCAGCACTCGCCATCCTCAAATGCGTCTATGAAGGCCTGCAATTGCCCTTCGATACGGCGCTGAAGGTTGAGCAGCGTTATTTCACCGAAATCCTTCGCTCGAAGGAAGCCTTCGGCATGATCCGCTCGCTGTTTATTTCCATGCAGGAACTGGGCAAGGGCGCGCGCCGCCCGGCGGGCCAGCCGAAGACGGAGTTCAAGAAGGTCGGCGTCGTGGGGGCAGGCTTCATGGGGGCGGCCGTCGCTTACGTCACCGCCGCAGCCGGCATCCCCGTCACGCTGGTGGATCGCGATCAGGAAGCCGCAGACAAGGGCAAGGGCCATTGCGAGGAAAGCGTCAAGGCCGCCATCGGCAAGGGTAAGTTGACGCAGGATGAAGGCAAGGCCCTGCTTGACCTCGTCACCCCCACATCCGACTACACCGCTCTCTCCGACGCCGATCTCGTCATCGAAGCCGTGTTCGAGGATCGCGACGTGAAGAAGGCCGTCATCGAAGCCGTTGAGGCCGTGTTGCCTGCAGGCGCAATCTTTGCCTCCAACACGTCCACCTTGCCAATCACGGGGCTGGCGAAGAACTCCAAACGTCCGACCGATTTCATCGGCATCCACTTCTTCTCGCCGGTCGAGAAGATGATGCTGACGGAAGTGATCCTCGGCAAGGAAACCGGCGACAGGGCGCTCGCCGTCGCACTGGATTATGTGGCCAAGACCAAGAAGACCCCGATCGTCGTCAACGATACGCGCGGCTTCTTCGTTAATCGCTGCGTGTTGCGTTATATGGCCGAAAGCTACGATATGCTGATCGAAGGCGTGCCGCCCGCCATGATCGAAAATGCCGCGAAATTCGCCGGCATGCCGGTAGGCCCCTTGGCGCTGAACGACGAAGTGGCGATCGATCTTTCCTACAAGATCCTGAAAGCCACCGTCGCCGATCTCGGCGAAAAGGCAGTCGATCCGCGTCACATGGAGCTGGTGAAGAAGCTCGTGGAAGGCGAGGGCCGCTTCGGCCGCAAGAACGCCAAGGGCTTTTACGACTACCCGGCAAAGCCCGCCAAGAAGTCCCTCTGGCCCGGCCTGAAGGATCTCTATCCGCAGCAGAAGCCTGAAGAGGTGGATATGGAGGTGCTGAAACAGCGCTTCCTCGTCACCGTGGCGCTGGAAGCCGCCCGCACAGTGGAGGAGGGCATCGTCACCGATCCCCGCGAAGCGGATGTCGGCTCCATCCTCGGTTTCGGCTTTGCGCCCTATACCGGCGGTGCGCTGTCGTACATTGACGGCATGGGCGTGAAGAACTTCGTGGCGCTCGCCGAAAAGCTCAGCGAGACCTATGGCCCGCGCTTCAGGCCGACGCCGCTGCTGAAGGAGATGGCCGCCAAGGACGAGACCTTCTACGGTCGCTTCGATCCTTATGCAGGCGCCGCCAAAGCGGCTTGAGACTTCCAGTGAATGATTGAACAGGCCCTTCGGGGCCTGTTTTTTATTATGCCTGTCTGACCGCTTCCGTGCATCCTTTGCCAGCCTGAGACGTTGAAGGGGCTGACCGGGCAAAACTGCCCGCCGCAGCAATTCAGCATGCCTCAGGAGACAGCGATGAAAGCACCACTGCGATCCCACGGTTTCGATAAGCCATCCGACCTGGACGACGAATTGGCCGAACTTGATGAAGAGGCCGAAGCTGTAGCTGCCGAAGCAAAGGTGGAAAAACCCGTAGCCAGGAGAACGCCTGCCGCCAATGCCATCGACCCGGCGCTGCGCGCAGAACTGGACGAGCTTCGCGAACAGGTCGACAAGATCCGCCGCGATGTCAAACGGCTGGAGGCTGCCCAGCATTCCCGCCACGGGCCCGCACGGCCCCACCACGAGCGCGAGCGCGAGAACTCCCGCCTGATGACGGTGGTGCGCTCCGTCGCGGTCACCTCGCTTGCAAGCCGCATCTTTGCGTCTTCGCCCGTCATGGCGGCGCTGGTGACCGTTGTGCCTTTCGCGCTTGGTTTAGCAGCGCGGCGCAGCGAAGGGGCATAGCCCCGCCTGCCACGCTGCGTCCTCTGCCAGCAGGGATCGATCCTGTGCAAACATGATGGTGGGGGAATGCTCTCTGGCGCCCGGAGGCCCTATAGCGAGTTTTCGGGCGTAAACTGGCCGCCACCCCGCGGTCATTGCAGCCATCCATAGGCCTCGTGAAAAAACTGTCAAAAAACTTCGCGATGGCGCTTGCCATGTTCGAACAAGATGTTATAACCCCGCTCACTTTCGGGGCGCCAAACAGTCCCGACCGCCAAAAAGCGGAGGTTCTTCAAGGACCTGAAGTGCCCGGATAGCTCAGTTGGTAGAGCAGCGGATTGAAAATCCGCGTGTCGGTGGTTCAAATCCGCCTCCGGGCACCATTCTTCCTAGTAGATAAAAATTTTACGCAATAAGATTTCGCCTGCGGAGACCGTTTTTTGCTGACGATGCAATATGACGTTCGGGGATTGTTTGAGTCGAATTCGTCCGCTGGGACTTCTTTTCGCACTTGATTATACGATGCCTGTAAACCCAACACGAAGCAATTGATACGTCGGCGTCTCAGCCAGCTTTTGTGAGAATTAATTTTCAGGTTGTCCGCTCAAACACTGTTGACAGTTTGCCAACGCGCTGGAACTAAATAATCTCGAATGAGGAAGCTCCATGAATGCATTGATTGGTGTTGGGCTCTATACACCTGCGGAGGCCGGGAGGCTTCTGCACGTCGCTCCTGCAAAGATTTCTCGATGGCTGAATGGCCATTCTATACGAGGCCGCAAATATCCAGCGCTTTGGGAGCCGGCAGTGCAAATCGACGGCACGTCTACGACACTGGCGTTCCGCGACCTGATGGAAATTCGTGTCGCCGATGCATTTCTTAGGGCAGGTGTGTCAGCAATCCAAGTTCGTGCCGCGATTGTGTATGCGCGTGAGGTTTTGGGAGAGGAGTATCCCTTATCAACGGAACGGTTCAAGACTGACGGCAGAAGCATACTTTTGAGAGTATTTGAGAAAGATACAGATGGTGTGGAGCGTGAACGGCTACTAAACCTCTTCCGCCGACAATATGAGTTCAAAGAAGTGATCGAACCTATCCTCAAAACCGTTGATTTTGATGACGAAGGTTCTCCCCGTCTTTGGTACCCTGCTGGTCGGCGCGTCAATATCTTGGTTGACCCGCTTCGCGCTTTTGGCCAACCGATTGACGGCGTGACCAGCGTGCCAACCACAGTTTTGGCAACTTCGGCGGGTCAATTTGGGGTCGAGGAAACAGCGCTTGCATATGATGTGCCTGAAGGATCAGTCCGTCGCGCTGTTGAATTTGAACAGTCTCTGAACTAACGGTGAGCACGGTTGAAGGTTCTTTTCGACAACTGCACCTCTCCGATATATGCCACGACGTTGGATGGCTTTATAAGCCATTACGGCCATGCTGCTGTTCACATCAGTAAGCTTGAGGGTCTGCCAAACGGGCGAAATTCTGCTGATATTGAGTGGATTGAACACTTACGCTCTTCGGGTCTGGTGTGGAGTTTCATTTCCGGTGACGGTCGAATACTTAAAAATCCAGCCGAGCGAGCGGCACTCAGATCGGCTGGGCTACACGGTTTTGTTCTTGCGCCGGGTTATCAAAAGACTGCTTTCAATCACGTTGTGTCAAATATCTTATGGCATTGGCCCGAAATGCATCGCCTAACCGAAATACTAAGTGCACCTTCAATGCATGAAGTGCCAATGCAGCGATCATCGAAATTGCGATCATTACCGCTTTAGTTGAGTTTCAGCTTTTCGCATTCTAGGTTGTGGCGTGCAATGTGGCGGTTTAATCCGCAACCTCAAAGATGCTCCCGATTATCTGAATTCTGCTCCGCCCGGTCCCGATAAAGTGCGGCGCGCCCGAGCAGCATCAGGGAAACCGGCGTCGTCACTGTCATGAAGATGCCGATGAAGATTTCGTGGAAAGCGAAGCGGTCGCCGGAGACGGAGAAATAGATGATGGAGGCCATGACAATGCCACCGGTGCCCCAGCTGGTGCCGAGTGTGGGCGCATGCAGGCGTTCATAGAAGCTGTTGAGCTTGGCAAAGCCGATGGTGCCGATCAGCGTCAGTGAAGCCCCCAATAGCACGAAGAAGGCCACGAGAATGGCGGCCCAGAGCGGAAATTCGTGTGCCTCGCTCATTCGATCACCTCGCCGCGCATCAGGAATTTGGAAAGGGCGACGGTTGAGACGAAGCCGAGGATGGCGATCAGCAGCGATGCCTCGAAATAGATGTCATTGCCGGTGCGCAGGCCGAAGGTCAGGAGAAGCAGCATGGCGTTGACATAAAGCGTATCCATGCCCAGCACCCGGTCCTGCGCGCGCGGGCCGATGGCGATGCGATAGACCGAGATCGCCATGGCGATGGCGAGCATGAACTGCGCCAGCGAAAAGGACCAGAAAAGGATAATCGAACTCATTCGAATATCTCCATCAGCAGTTTTTCATAACGGTTCTTGATAAGGCTTATCCAGGCCGCCTCGTCCACATCATCGAGAACGTGAAGCAGAAGCGTGCCCTGGCTGGAATTATATTCAAGCCATGCGCTCCCCGGCGTCGAGGTCAGGATGGTCGCGAGAACGGCCAGCGCCATGGGATCGCGAATATCGAGCGGTACAGCCAGGAAGCCGGATTTGCGGTCCCTTTCGCGCTTGAACAGAATGATCGTCACGACCGAGATATTGGACCTGATGATATCGTAAAGCACGATCAGGATCAGCAGCACGAGCTTGTGCCAGTTGCGGATGCACGGCTTGGCGGGCCGTAGCGACGCCATCGCCCAGGAGGCGATGAGCGCGACACCGGTGCCAAGCAGCAGATGCCCCGGCGAAAAGCTGTTGATCGTCATCCAGAAGAAGATCAGCGAGATCGTCAGCAGCGGGTAGGGGAGGAGACGGCTCATCATGGCTCCGCTTCCGGGTTGCTGCCCGCTCGTGGTGCGGAAATGACGCCCTGGATATAGCTCGCCGGCAGATCGAGAATACGCGCCGTTTCCTGCATGTATCGCATCACGGGTCCAGCCTGCACGGTCATGGCGAGCGTCAGTCCGAGCAGCAGCATGATCGGCGCGATTTCGATCACGAGCACGCGCGGCACCGTGCCTTCGATGGAGGCCCAGAAGGTGCGGATGCCGGCGCGGGTCATCGAGATCAGTGAGGCGAAACCGGCAAAGACGATCAGGAAGACCAGCCACCAGGAAAGCGTCGAGACGCTGTCATTGGCGCCAAGGCCCGAGGGGTTGAGAATGGCGGTCAGCATCGAGAATTTAGCGATGAAGCCAGAAAGCGGCGGCAGGCCGGCCAGAAGAATGCCACAGGCCGCAAAACAGGCCCCGAGCACCGCCATGGTGGCGGGCATGGTCACGCCGACCTCTTCTTCCTCGTCTTCCTCCTCACCTTCGCCATAGGCCTCCATGGTCACGGCAAGGACGTTTGCGCCGGCATCCTGTCCGCGTTCCACCAGTTCGATCAGCATGAAGAAAGCGCTGATGGTGAGGGTGGAACTAACCATGTAGTAGAGCGCACCGGCCGCAACCGTGGGATTGCCGGTGCCCATGGCGGCAAGAAGCGTTCCCGATGAGACGAGAACCGAAAAACCGGCAAGCCTTCCCAGCGCCTGCGATGCCAGAACGCCGATCGCCCCAAAGATGATGGTGGCGATGCCGCCGACCAGCAACGCATCATGGCCAAAACCGGCGGATTCCCCGGCTGTCTGTCCGAAAAGCAGGAAGGACAGGCGGGCGATGACATAGATGCCGACCTTGCTCATGATGGCGAACAGGCCGCCAACCGGGGCGGAGGCCGCACCATAGGCCGAAGGCAGCCAGAAATTCAGCGGCCACATCCCGGCCTTGACCAGGAAGGCAATGCCGAGAATGGCCGAGCCGGTTTCCAGCAGCATGCGCTGGTCGGGGTTTAGCCCTTCGATACGGTGGGCGAGGTCACCCATGTTCAATGTACCGGTCACGCCATAGATGAGGCTGACGCCGATCAGGAAGAACAGGGCGGCAACGAGATTGATGGCGATGTAATGCAGCCCCGCCTTCACGCGCTGCTGGCCGGAACCATGCAGGAGGAGGCCATAGGAGGCTGCCAGCATCACTTCGAAGAACACGAAGAGATTGAACAGGTCGCCGGTCAGGAACGCGCCGTTGACACCCATCAGCATCATCTGGAATAGCGAATGGAAATGCGCACCGGACTTGTGCCACTTCGCCATGGAATAGATCAGTGACGGAATGGCAAGCAGCGCCGTCAACAGCACCATCAGGCCTGAAAGACGGTCGGCAACGAGCACGATGCCGAAGGGAGCGGGCCAGTTGCCGAGCAGATAGACGCCGCTCGAAACCACGGCCGCGATCTCGGTATTGACGGTCGAGTTCACCTCGCGGAACAGCAGCATGGCGACCACCAGCAACAGCACGGTTGAGGTGAGGCTGATGGCGGCTTTGGCCACACGTTGACGCTCGTCGAAGAACAGCAGCAGCGCTGCGGTGATGAGCGGCAAAAGGATTGGCGCAATGACGATGTGGAAGGGGAACGACATCATTTCGACTCCCTCCCGTCCACATGGTCAGTGCCGGTAAGGCCGCGGGCTGCGAGCAACACCACGAGGAAAAGTGCTGTCGTGGCAAAACCGATAACGATGGCGGTCAGCACCAGCGCCTGCGGCACAGGGTCTGCCAGCGTGGAACTGTCAACGCCGTTCACCAGCACCGGCGGCGCGTTGGTCTTGATGCCGCCGACGCCGAAGATGAAGAGATTGACGGCATAGGATAGCAGGGAAAGCCCGACAATGACCTGATAGGTGCGCGGGCGCAGGATAAGCCACACGCCGGAGCCGGTCATGACGCCGATGCCGATAGCGAGAATGAGTTCCATTACACGTCCTCCGCTTTTGCGGCGTCAGGCGTGCGAACGCGGTAGTTACGCAACGATTGGTGTGCCAGTGCTAT